>NZ_JAJSYW010000034.1:0-66337 GCF_036815005.1 Streptomyces sp. IBSBF 2435
GGCGTGGGCCGCCGGGGTACGGGGTCTGCCGGCGATGGGGCGGGTACGCGGCTTCCGCGGGCGGTTCGCCGCGGCCTGCGGGCTGGGCGGGCTGGCGCTGCTGTCCGCGGTCGGGCTGATGGCGACCTCGGGGTGGCTGATCAGCCGGGCCTCGCAGCAGCCGCCCGTGCTGTATCTGATGGTGGCGGTCACCGCGACCCGGGCCTTCGGTATCGGGCGGGCGGTCTTCCGCTACGGGGAGCGCCTGGTCGCGCACGACGCGGTCTTCCGGGCGCTGGCCGGTGTCCGGGTCGCGGTCTACCGGCGGCTGGAGCGCCTGGCGCCCGCGGGCCTGCGTGAACGGCAGCGCGGCGACCTGCTCTCCCGGCTGGTCGCGGACGTGGACGCGGTCCAGGACCACTACCTGCGGTGGCTGCAGCCCGCGCTCACCGCCGGCCTGGTGGTGCTGGTGTCGGCGGCGTTCGCCGGATGGCTGCTGCCCGCCGCGGGGGTCGTCCTCGGGGCGGGACTGCTCGTGGCCGGCGTCGCCGTACCGCTGCTGGCCGCGGCCGTCGCGCGCCGCACCGAGGCACGGCTGGCCCCGGCGCGCGGCGAGCTGTCCGCCAGGGTGCTGGCCCTCTTCACCGGCACCGCCGAGCTGACGGTCGCCGGTGCGCTGGACCGGCGTCGGCAGGAGGCCGCGGACGCCGACCGTACGCTCACCGCGGTCGCCGCCAGGTCCGCCGCGGTCACCGCGCTGGGCGCCGGGCTGACCACGCTGGTCGGCGGGCTGACGGTGACGGCGTGCGGCTACGTCGGGGTGCGGGCGGTGGCCGCGCACGACCTGCCGGGGGTGGCGCTCGCGGTGCTGCTGCTGGCACCGCTCGCCGCTTTCGAGGCCGTCAACGGCCTGCCGCTCGCCGCCCAGCAGCGGCAGCGCAGCCGCCGGGCCGCCGAACGGGTGAACGACGTGCTCGACGCGCCACTTCCGGTGCGCGAGCCCGAGCATCCGGCGGCGCCGCCCGCCTCGCCCTTCCCCCTGGTGGTGAGTGGACTGACCGCCCGCCACCCGGGCCGTACGTCCGCCGCGCTCGACGGTGTTGGCCTGACCCTCACCGAGGGTCGCCGGATCGCGGTCGTCGGCGCGTCGGGCGCCGGCAAGACGACACTGGCGCACGTACTGCTGCGGTTCCTGGACGCCGAGTCCGGGACGTACACCCTGGGCGGGCGGCCCGCGGACGAGTGCGACGGCGATGACGTACGCCGGCTGGTCGGCCTGTGCGCGCAGGACGCACATGTCTTCGACAGCACCGTCCGGGAGAACCTGCGGCTCGCCCGCCCCGGCGCCACCGACGACGACCTGCGCGGAGCACTGGCCGCCGCCCGTCTCGACCTCGGCCTCGACGCGGCCGTCGGCGAGCACGGCGCCCGGCTGTCCGGCGGCATGCGGCAGCGGCTCGCGCTGGCCCGCGCGCTACTGGCCGGCTTCCCGGTCCTGATTCTGGACGAGCCCGCCGAACACCTGGACATCGCCACCGCCGACGCCCTGACCGCCGACCTGCTCGCCGCCACGCGCGACCACGGCCGCACGACGCTGCTGATCACGCACCGGCTGGCCGGGCTCGCGGGCGACGCCGTGGACGAGATCGTCGTGCTCGACGCGGGCCGGGTCGTCCAGCGCGGCACGTACCGCGAACTCGCCGCCGCGGACGGCCCCTTCCGCCGCACCCTGGAACGCGAACAGGCCGCCGACGCCTTCGCCCGGCCCGGGACCGCGCCGAGGGTGCCCGCCGCGGTCTGATGCTCCGGGAAGGCGGGGCAGCGGCCCCGGTTGCGGGCGCGCCGGGGCGGGAGGACGTTGGAAGCAGGGGCGTGACCGGGGTTTCGCTTGCGTGCGCAGGGCGCAGAGCGCCGGCCGCGTGCCGCCGAATGGAGGAGACCCCATGCGCATGCTGCTCAGCGCGAGGATGGACACCGCGACCGCGAACCAGTCGGTGACGGACGGCACGATGTCCAAGATGATGCAGGAAGTGGTCGAGGATCTACGCCCGGAGTCCGCTTACTTCACCGCCGCCGAAGGCGACCGGTGCTGCTACATGGTCTTCGACATGAAGGACAGCGCGCAGATGCCGCCGGCCCTCGAACCCTTCTTCCACGCCGGTGCGAAAGTCGATCTGCGGCCGGTGATGTCCATGGACGATTTGCAGACAGGTCTGGCCAGTCTGGGCCGCTGACCTGCCCGGATTACGCCGGACGGGTGGCGTTGGTCGGAAAATCCGCGTTCTCGGGGTGCGGTTCCGGACAATCCGTGCTCGTTTCCTCATCATCGGATTAGTCACTTCGACCGATAAGGAAACGAGAGAGGTCATGGCTCCTATCACTCCCCGTATCACCGCGTTCTGGGGCGCTTTCCTGAGCGTGCTCATCAAGTGCGTCGCCGCGCTGGGCTTCGCGACCCCGGTCCGTACGAAGGCCGCCGCGTCCGGGCGGATCGCCGACTCCGCCACCGTACCGGCGCAAGCCGTCGCCGCCTCCGCGAGCGCGGCAGCCGCGCAGAGGGGCGGGTATGCTCCGCCACCGATTCCGGCCGGCCGGGTCCTGCTGCCCGCGCAGCGGTCATCCGAGCGCGGACGTTCGCTGCCGCCGACGATGAAGCAGCGGATCAGGGCCGAGGCGCACGGCACGTCGCCCAGCGCCCGCAGTGTCGCCGCGTCCATGGACGGCCTCGGTGACGCCGTCGCCGCGGCAGCGGCCGCTGTGGCCGCCGCCGACCAGCACGACGCGGCGGACCGCACCGCCCGCCGCCGCGAGCGGTCGCTGTGCGGATGACGACCGCGGTGCCTCACGCGCTCCACGGCACGTGCGGATCAGCGGACCGGTACGCGTGCGGCTCGGCCGGCCACCGCTTCTGCGGACCGGTGGACCGGGGCTCGTACCGAGCGGCGAACCGGTGCTCGTACCTTCCGGGGGACCGGCGCCCGGACCGCGCGGCGGACCAGGGCTCGCACCGTCCGGCAGGCGACTGCGTGACCGGATCTGCGGACCACCGCTTCCGCGGGCCGGCGGGCCAGGGCTCGTACGGATCTGTGCACCTCCGCACCTGCGGACCGGCTGGCCCGTGTTCGAACGGACCGGCGCACCACCACCCCGCCTGCGGACCCGCGCACGGCTGCACGCACGGACCTCACCGCCAGTACGGACCAGCGCACCACCCCGGTCGGCGTACGCCCCCGCGTCAGCACGGCGCCTCTTCGCGGCGGCGACGACCGGCCCAGAACGTCACATCGAGGGCGTAGCGACCCGGCCCACCCGGCTCGGCTGAGCGCGGATCCGCACCTTTGTGCGGGACGAGCGCGGCGGATACGGGAGGATGGGTCCTGTGACCTCAGCCATCGGTGCCCCCGGCGGGCCGTCCCGTTCCTCCGGCGCGCACCCGCAGCCCCACGCACACGACGACTTCGCCGTATCCTCGCCGCGGCTGATCGCCACCGACCTGGACGGAACGTTGCTGCGCAACGACCGGTCCGTGTCGCCGCGTACGATCGCCGCGCTGGCCGACGCAGAGGCGGCCGGCATCGAGGTCTTCTTCGTCACCGGGCGCCCGGCCCGGTGGATGGGTGTGGTCGCCGAACACCTCGCAGGACACGGAATGGCGATCCTCGCCAACGGTGCCGCGGTCTACGACCTGCGTGCGCACCGGCTGATCGAGGCCTTTCCGCTGCCCGAGGACGACGCGCTCGCGGTCGCGCACGCGCTGCGCTCCGCGCTGCCCGGCACCAGTTTCGCGGTCGAGCGCGCCGACGACTTCCGGCGCGAGCCCGGTTACGCCGCTGTCGAGCCCGACGGCGCGTCGCGTGCACCCGTCGAGGTGCTGCTCGCCGAGGACCGGGCGCAGCCACTGCTGAAACTGCTGGCCAAGCACCCGACGATCGACCCGGACGAATTCCTGGCGACGGCTCTCGCGGTGGCGGGCAAGCACGGCGAGATCACCCGGTCGAGTCATTACGCGCTGCTGGAGGTCAGTGGCGCGGGGGTCAGCAAGGCCACCACGCTGGCACGGTGCTGCGCGGAGCGCGGGGTGTCGGCGGCCGAGGTCGTCGCTTTCGGCGACATGCCGAACGACCTCGCGATGCTCGGCTGGGCCGGTACGTCCTACGCGGTGGCCAACGCGCACCCCGACGTCCTGGCCGCCACCACCCACCGGACGGTGGCGAACGAGGACGACGGGGTGGCCCGGGTGATCGAGCGGATCGTGGCGGCCCGCCACAACTGAGCGGTCGCCGTACGGCCGGGGCCGTACGGACGCGCTGGCTCAGGCCTGGCTCAGGCCTGGCTCTCGGCGGCCACGATGGCGAAGACCGCGCCCTGCGGGTCCTGGACCACGGCCATCCGGCCGACCTTGTCCATGTCGAACGGCGGTGTGATCAGCGACCCGCCCGCCCGGACGACGGCATCGACGACGCTGTCGGTGTCGTCCACCGCGAAGTTGACCAGCCAGTGCGGCGGGGTGCCGTCGGGCAGGTTGTCCATGCTCATGACGCCGCCGATGGTGCGGCCCTTGACCTGGAAGCCGGTGAATTCCGGCATTTCCGGCATCGGGCCCGCGGTCAGGCCGAGCACGGCCGAGTAGAACTCGCCGGCAGCCGTCGGATCGGGGCTGTGCAGCTGGTTCCAGACCAGGGCGCCGTGCTCGTTGACGATCTCGGCGCCCTTGAAGTCCTTCGGCTGCCACACGCCGAACACCGCGCCGAAGGGGTCGGCGGCGATGAACATCCGCCCCAGCGTCATGACGTCGGAGGCCGGCATGACCACCGTGCCGCCGTTGGCCGTCACCTTGGCCTCGGCCGCGTCCGCGTCGGTCGCCGAGAAGTACGTGGTCCACGCGACCGGCGGCGCGGGCCGATCGCCCATCTCCATGGCCTTCATCAGGCCGGCGACCGGCTTGCCCTTCTGCGTACAGACCGAATATCCGCCGAATTCGTCCGGTCCGATCTCGCCCTGCCAGCCGAAGAGATCACGGTAGAAGTCCAGCCCGGCTTGCTGATCGGGCACCATGAGGTCGATCCAGCACGGTGTGCCGGGCTCGTAGGGGCCGGTGACTTCGGGCATCTGGCGCCTCCATGGGTGGTCCGGGGTGCCACGGGGGTCCCGGTACTTGCCGCCACCCCGGCCGGACGACCGGGTGGCCACGCCCCCGATAGACCACCCTCCCCGCCGCCCGGCACTCCCGCGACCCGAACGCGACCCGAAGGCCCCTTGGGGCCGCGCCTCCGCCGTGCCTCGGCCGCGGGGGGGGGCGCACCGCCGGCCGGCGCCCTAGCCGAAGGCGGCGGCATGCCGGGCCGCCCAGCCCGCGAACGTACCCGCCGCCCGGCCCAGCACGCGCTGGACGTCGGACGTCACCGCCTGCTCGGCCGGCTGCGGCTCGCCCAGGATGCCGAGGGTGGCGTCCACCACGGGCTCTGGCATGAAGCGCAGCATCTGCTGCCTGGCCTCGGCCCTGCTCTGCTCCACGAAGGCCACCGGCTCGCCCACCGCTTCGCCGATCACCTGTGCCCGCTGCCGCGGCGAGAGCGCTGCGGGCCCGGTGAGTTCGTACGTACGCCCGGCGTGGCCGTCCTCGCGCAGCACGGTGGCGGCGGCCTGCGCGACGTCGGCCGGGTCGATCACCGGCAGCGCGATGTCGCCGAACGGGGCGAAGACCGTCCGCCGGGTGCGTACCGGCTCGGCCCAGGCGAGCGCGTTGGACGCGAACCCGCCCGGACGCAGCACCGTCCAGTCCAGGCCCGAGTCCCGTACGGCCGCCTCGAAGCCGGCCGGGTGCGCGTACGCCAGGGGCCGCGTCCCTGCGCCCTGCGACGAGAGCAGCACCACCCGCCGTATGCCGCCGGTCTTGGCCGCGTCCAGCACGGCGTGCGGGTCGTCGCCCGCGACGAGCAGGAAGAGCGTGTCGGCGCCGTCGAAGGCGGGCCGCAGGCTGTCGGGCGCCGCCAGGTCGCCCTGCCGGTGGCGGACGCCGGCGGTGGCCGCGCCCGGGTCCCGGCGCGACACCGCCGTCACCTCTTCGCCCGCCGCGGCGAGCGCGTCCACGACCTGCCGTCCGACGTTTCCGGTCGCTCCGGTCACTACGATCATGATCACTCCCAGGTCCGATGTCCCGTTGACCCGGCGAAGCTAACATCGTGGAGATAGTAGGTACCTAGAGGATAGTAATGGCGCTCACCCCTTGAGCTGCGCCAGGCCCTCCGTCGCGATGCGCTCGAAGACCTCGGGGTCGGTGGCGAAGTCCGAGTCCGGGATCGGGGTGTGCAGCACGATCTCGGTGATGCCCAGCTCGGCGTGCCGCCCCGCGAAGTCGACGAAGGCGCCGACCGACTCCAGCGGGGTGTTCCGGTCGGGCGTGAAGCCGGTGAGCAGGATCTTGTCGAGCTCGCCGGGGTCCCGCCCGGCCGCCGCGCAGGCCTCGCCCAGCCGCTCGATCTGCCCGCGGACCGCCGCCCGCGACTCGGCCGGCGTCCCGCTCTCGAACAGCGCCGGGTCCCCGGTGGTCACCCAGGCCTGCCCGTACCGCGCCGCCAGGCGCAGGCCGCGCGGCCCGGTCGCCGCCACCGCGAAGGGCAGCCGCGGCTGCTGCACGCACCCGGGGATGTTCCGCACCTCCTCAGCCGCGTAGTACCTCCCGCGCTCGCTGACCGCGCTCTGCGTCAGCAGCCGGTCGAGCAGCGCGACGAACTCCGCGAACCGGTCCGCCCGCTCCCGCGGCGTCCACGGCTCCTGCCCGAGCGCGGTCGCGTCGAACCCGGTCCCGCCGGCCCCGATCCCCAGCACGAGCCGCCCGCCGGAGATGTCGTCGATCGACATCAGATCCTTCGCGAGCGTGACCGGATGCCGGAAGTTCGGCGACGTCACGAGGGTCCCGACGCGGATGCGGGAGGTGGCCGCGGCGGCCGCCGTCAGCGTCGGCACCGCTCCGAACCACGTCCTGTCCCTGAACGTCCGCCACGACAGGTGGTCGTAGGTGTAGGCAGCATGGAAGCCGAGGTCCTCGGCCCGCCGCCACACCTCCCGCCCCTGCACGTGCCAGCGGTAGATCGGCAGAATCACAGTGCTCAGACGCATGAGGACGACGATACGGGCCGCCCGTCAAACCTTCCCGCGCCGCCAACGCTCGAACGGCTCCAGTCGGGCGATGGCGGGGGCGACCGCGCTTACGGCCCCTGCGAAATCGTGGGCAAGCCGCACGCACATGCCCAGCAGATCACCGGCATCGCAAACCTCGACCTCCGGCTGCGGCACCCAAGAAGCACGCGAGACGCACCTGATGAGCACCCGATCGCCATCGGGGCTGAAGGTCAAGGTGCGCTCAACCCCCTGCGAGTAGAGATCCAGCTCCACCTCCCGGCCGGAACGCAAAGCGTTGATCAGGCGCGGCAACTCCTCCACAAAGGCCGACATGTCGTAACCGACGTCGAACGCCCAGTCGTCCCGGCCGAAGCCGCGGATGCGGAAGGCAGCGTCTGTCCCGTCCAGAACACCGCATGCCACCAAGGCCAGGATGTAGTAGTCCTTCTCGTCCTCAAGATGTCCACGTGGCACCGCGCGCACACGCGCGAGGGCCTCCGGCGAAGGGTCGGCGAAGGAAAAGTGGAAAGGCACGTATTCGCTCCGCACGTGGGGGCCACCCGTGTTGACCGACCCGGCGACAGAGAGTCGCCCGTAGTTCACACGCTATGTACTACACTGGGTGCCATGGATACTCCCCGCTCCGGCAAGACCCGGGTCACCAGCGTCTCCCTGCGCGCGGAGACACTGGAGGCGATTCGCTCGCGCGCGGGCAAGCAGGGTGTGTCCTCGTACATCGAGGAAGCCGTGCAGCGCCAGCTCCAGCGTGAGGCCGTGGACGAGTACATCGCGGAGTACGAGGCTGAGCACGGTCCCGTCGACCAGGCCGAGGTAGCGGCGCGGGCGGAGAGGATCAGGGCTCACCACGCGGCTCACCGTGGCGAGGCTACGCCGGCGGACGCTGCGTGAGCGGCACGCTCGTCCTGGACAGCGAGGCCCTGTCCAAGCTGTCGAGGCGGCACAGGGACATGACGGTCTGGCTGGACGTGGCTCGCAGCCTAGACCTGCTGATCGTGACCAGTGCGGCAACCCTCGTCGAGGCGCGCGATCCCAAGGTCGCCCAGGCGGCATTCGACTTCGCGGTCTCCCTCACCAAGGTGCGACCGATCACCGAAGAGACCGCCCGCTCCGCGAGCAAAATTCTGGCCGCCGAAGGCCTGCATGGTCACAAGTACGCGATCGACGCCATGCTGGCTGCCACCGCACACGCGGAACATGGCGATGTGACGGTCGTGACCAGCGACGCGGACGACCTGCGTCGGCTCTGCCATCCGCGCATCGCAATCGAGCCGATCTGACATTTGCACGCGCAGGCACCAAGAAAGTACCCGCAGGTCAGCCCGTGATGCGTGAACGCGGTTTGACTGAGGTCACCGTCGTCCCGAGCCGCATCCGCTCCGTGACCCCGGCCGCGGCCGTCAGCGTCGGCACCGCCCCCAACCACGGCCGGTCCCGGAACGGCACCCGCCACGACAGGTGGTCATAGGTGTACGCGGCCTCGAAGCCCAGCTCCTCGGCCCGCCCCCACACCTCACGGCCCTCGTCGGCCCAACGGTAGATCGGCAGAATCACAGTGCTCAGATGCATGGCTTGAGCCTATGCCGGTTCCGTACTCGTGCCACGGTCGACGTCGCCTCCGCGCCTGAGGATCCGTCGGCCGTCCGACACCCAGCCGAGGAAGCGCACATCGTCACCTCGCCGTGCTGAGCCTGTCGTCGTATCGAAGGGCCGCGGCGGCCGCGAGCCTCTTCTCCCGGGGCTCGCCGACCCGCCGCTTCGGCTACGGAGCGGAACGTGGGCGGGACCACGGTCAGGAACCGGCTGTACCACCACGATGGGCAGCGGCGCGACGCGGACGACATCGGGTCAGCCTCCACCGTGAGCACCCCTGCAGCCGCAGAGGGCGGAGGCGGAGCCTGGCGCCTCCTTGACTGCCAACCCGCCGCGCCGGGGCGACCTGGCCGACGAACGGGAATCACCCGACTCAGCCCCTACCGGCGGGGTGAAAGAAGTAGCAGGCGCAGGGTCTTGCGTGCGTCGCGGCGGCGGTGCGGGCTGCGCGCAGCCAGGGAGGTGAGCGCAGCAACGGCGATGGTCGTGGCGTGCACGGTGCCGGCGAGGACGGCGATCAGGGCGATCAGGGACGGGTGCACGGCTGCCTCCGGGCGGTCATTGGGCGGAGGCATCTTTCTCCGGCCAACGGCGGGTTTCCGGCAACGTGCAGGAGTGAGCGGGAAGCACTAATAGTCTGGTCAGCTGCGGTGAGCAGAGTTTTCCGGAGGCGTGTGTGGGCGGAACCCGGTTACCGGGGGCGGAGGACCTGGCGGTGCGGCTGCTGGCCGAGGTGGCGCACCTCTACGTAGCGGCAGGCAGCCCTCCTCGGGAGGCGCTGGTGGGGCGGCGGTGCGCCAAGAGGCTCGGCAGACCCGTCAGCCTGTCCACGGTCAATCCCTGGCTGCTCCGGCAGAGCCTGCCCAAGTCGGGCTCGCCCGTCTTCCTCACGCTCGTGGACGTCCTCCAGCAGATGGCCGCCGAGCGGGGAGTGCAGGTCACCAAGCGCAGCGAGGGCGCGTGGAGCCAATTGCTGAGGAACGCCAACGACCAGCGGGCCGCCGAGAAGCGCGGGGGCCGACCCCGGAAGGAACCGCCCCGCGCGCCCAGGAAGCCGGTAGGTCCGCAGACGCTGCCCGCCGACATCGCGGACTTCACCGGGCGCGATGGCCAGGTCGACGAACTCCTTGGCTTTCTGGAGCCGAGCAGTCTGGCAGGGGGCGTGCTCGTCACCGCCGGGATGGCCGGGGTCGGCAAGACCACACTGGCAGTTCATGTCGCCGACCGGGCTCACCGGGCGGGCTGGTTTCCCGGCGGCGTGCTCTTCGTCGATCTGCGCGGCTTCAGCCCGGACGCCTCGCTCGACGCCGCCGACGCCGCCGGGGCCCTACTGCGTGACCTGGGTCGACGTGCGGTGCCGCCGGCGGCGGAGCGGGCAGGGGCGTTGCGCTCCCTGCTCGCCGGACGGCCGCCGGTGCTGATCGTGCTGGACAATGCCGCGTCCGCGAAGCAGTTGACAGGACTGGCACCCCATCCGCCGCACCGGCTGCTCGTCACGTCCCGCGACACGCTTTCGGCACTCCCCTCGGCCCGCGTCGTCCGGCTCGACTCGCTGTCCGACCAAGAGTCGGTTCTGATGCTGGATGGGGCACTGCGCCGGGCGCGCCCTGACGACGACCGGGTGACGGCCGAGCCCGACGCCGCCCGCCGGATCGCCGAGCTGTGCGGCTCTTTGCCGCTGGCCCTGCGCATCACCGCCGCACAACTGCGCGACGACCCCTACCGTTCATTCGCCGACCAGGCCAAGGCCCTCTCCCGGGCGCACGCCCGGCTCGGCCTGCTCAGCTATGACGATGTGGACGCCGACGGCCGGCCGCTCGCAGTGCGCGCCGCTTTCGACCTGTCCCTCGCCCGGCTCACCGACGGACTCCAACGCGCCTTCCGGCTGATCGGATCCCTGCCCGCCCCGGACATCGGGCAGGAAACGGCGGCCGTCGGTCTCGACCGCGGCGCCCACGAGACCTACCGCATGCTTGCGGGCCTGGTCCGGCGCCACCTCCTGCGCAGACGGCCGGACGGCCGCTGGGACATGCACGACCTCCTGCGCCTGTACGCGGCCGAACAGGTAGCGCCCGGAGACTACGGTGCCGCTCTGGACCGGGTGCTACACCACTACCGGCGGCGCGTCCCGGCGGTCTGCCGCAGCATCTCCCAGAGCACACGCCGTGAGAAGGACCGGCGTCAGGCGGTCGAGTGGCTGGACACCGAACACCGCGGTGTCGCCGCAGTCTTGGTGGCAGCATGCGAACACGGCCGGCATCGCGAAGCGGTGCACCTGGCCAGCTATATGTCGACATACTGGGAGTTCCGCGGGCTCGGCCGGGAGTGGACAACCGCAGCCGAAGCGATTCTGAAGCGGGCAAAAGACCTGGGTGCGTACGAATTCGCCATGGCATCCTCGAACCTCGGCAACGCCTACCAGCAAGACCATCGGTCCGACGAGGCGCTGCCCCACCTGGAACGCGCAGCGCTGCTCGCTCCGAACGAACCATCCCGGGGCAGAGCACTGCACAACCTGGGCCTCGCCCACTTCCAACTCGGCCGCTACCACGACGCCGCGTCCAACCACCGGGCCGACCTGGACATCTGCCACTCCCAAGGGGACAAGCTGGGAGCCGCCCAGGCGCGCGTCGCCTTGGGCGACGCGCAGCGTATGCTCGGCCGGCACGCCGAGGCCGCCGACACCTTGGTAAGGGTCCTCTCCATCCTCGGCACCAGCCGCCAAGGTGCCTACGCCGACATCCGGCTGAGCGCACTCGTGAACCTCGCGCTCACCCTCATGGGCTGGAACCCGGTCACCTACGGAAACTGCGGCATTTGGCTCCTGTGCCACGCCCTGCGGATCGCCCTTGAACGCGACAACCGGACCTGCCAACTCGTCATCTACACTGATCTCGCCGCCCTCTACCTAGCCATTTGCCCCCAGTGCTACGCCGAACCGGCCCTGGACTGCGCGATCCGCGCACTCTCGCTGTCCGGTCAGGGCGGCGACCGCGTCGTCGCAGTCGGTGCCTTGCTCAACCTAGGTCATGCCCACCTCGCCCTGGGGGACACGGGTGCGGGGGCCGCAGCACTGCGGCAGGTGCAGGAGGCGTACGCGGCCCAGGGTGGTCCCGAGACAGACAGGATCCCGTCGCTACTCCACGAGACGGCGGGCGAGCACATCCCAGGCTGCCGGGGCCCGGGCGTCACCGGTTGGGCCCGCCCCCTGCACGAATCGGTGCTGGCCGGCGAATACGACGATCTGGAGTCCGTCACCTACTTCGGATTCCGATACCGGGTGCGGCATTAGGCCGTTTCGTGCGGATCATCTGATCATCGGATCGGATACATGGTCAATTGGACTCGCAGTGGCGGTGGATCGCGCCGTACAGCAACTGGTGCGGGGCCCACGACCGGCAGCGACTGCGGCAGGCACCTGGGAACGAGTTCTCACCGCGTTGACGGCCCAGGCTGTGGAAGTGGCTTCTAGTGCCATGGTCCGTCCAGCGCATAGGCCCGGCTTATCAGCCGCAGAATCGCAGCTCAGCCCGTGATGCATGAACGCGGCTTGACTGACGTCACGAGCGTCCCGACGCGGATGCGGGAGGTGGCCGCGGCGGCGGCCGTCAGCGTCGGCGCCGCCCCGAACCACGTCCGGTCCCGGAAGGTCCGCCGTGACAGGTGGCCATAGGCAGAGGCGGCATGAAAGCCCGGCTGAGCGGCGGGCGGGTCGTTGTCGGTGGTGGCCGGCTCCCGCGGGTGGCGGGGGCGGATGGCGTGCGCCGGAGGGGAAGCGCGGATTTACGGCAGCGATTCGCTGACAAATATGGGTATGTGACGGTGCCTCATTCCCTATCCGTCAGTCCGTTCGATTAATTAGACTGCGGCTGCCCTGCTGGTCGAGGTGACCGGAAGGGCCGCCATCACGGGCGGGCGCGGCCTGATCGGCCGTTGCCGCAGGAGGGAGGTCCGATCATGGTCAAGCACTACCTCAAGTACGCACTGAGCACGTTGACCGCCGCCATGTTCCTGCACATGGCCTGAACGAACGGTCCCGGCCTGGGCCGGGTGAGCACTCCGGCCCAGGCCTCAGGAGGACCCATGTTCGGCACCGCCCTGAGTCAGCTCCGCTACGGCATGGCGATCCTGCTCAACCGGGAGATCCGGCCGCAGGACCTCGAACGGATCGCGCGCGACCTGGTCGCCACCCTCGCCGAGTTCGGCGAACCCGGCGCCGACTCGTCCCTGTTGCCCGGACAGGCCGGCCAGCTGGACCCCGAGGTGCGGCGTACCGTCACCCGCAGGAGCCTGCAGGCGACCGCGCGGGCCGCCGCCCGGCACACCGCCTACTACCAGCGGGTCTTCGCCGACCTGGCTATCGACCCCGGCCGGCTCGACACCGACACCTGGTCGCAGGTGCCCATCACCCCGAAGAAGGCCCTGCGCGGCATGCCCGCCGCGTTCGTCTCGGCCGCCGTCCCGCCCGCGCTCATGGCGCTGACCACCGGGACCAGCGGCACGCCCACCGCGGTGTGGTTCTCGCGGGCGGAGCTGGAGACGACGATCGCCCTGAGTACCATCTCGGCGGCCTTGACGCTGGGCCTGCGCCCCCGGCACACCGTGGCCTACGCGGGCTGCTCCCGGGCCACCCTCCCGCTGCTGACCGCCGAGGAGTCGGCCACCCGGGTCGGCGCCTCGTTCGTCCAGTTCGGGACGATCGACCCCGCGCTCGCGCTGGACCGCCTCGCCGCGCCGCTCGGACTGCCCGGCAAGGCGCTGCAGATCACCCATCTCAGCGCGTCCGCGTCCTATCTCTCCGCGCTCGTCGAGGCGGCCGAGCGGGGCGGGTGGCGGGCCGCCGACTTCGGCCTCGAAAGCATCGGGGTGGGCGGCGAGGTGCTCTCCGACCCGCTGCGCGAGCGGGCCGAGGCGGCGTTCGGCGCCCCGGTGTCCACCTCCTACCTGATGACGGAGACGCTGCCGTCGGGCGGCACGCCCTGTTCGCAGGGGCATCTGCACCACACCACCGAGTTCGGGTACCTGGAGGTGCTCGACCCGCAGACCTGGGAGCCTGCCGGGCCCGGCTGCGTCGGCATGGTCGTCCACACGCCCTTCGTGCCCTACCGGCAGTGCACCCTCCTGCTGCGGTACGCCACGGGTGACCTGGTCCGGCTGCCGTCCGGGGAAGCCGCCACCTG
This sequence comes from Streptomyces sp. IBSBF 2435, assembly GCF_036815005.1. Classification (NCBI taxonomy): domain Bacteria; kingdom Bacillati; phylum Actinomycetota; class Actinomycetes; order Kitasatosporales; family Streptomycetaceae; genus Streptomyces; species Streptomyces sp. IBSBF 2435. Next base: position 13,893 of record NZ_JAJSYW010000034.1, read on the forward strand.
CGAATGGGCGCACCTGCCGGCCACGTCCGCCGTCCTGGGCCGCTGGACCGGTCCGCTCAGCGCGGCGGTGCCGACCAGGAGCGTCCTCGACCTGATCGAGGCCGAGCCGGACGTACCGCTGCCGGCGCGATACGCGCTGACCGAGGAGCCGGACGGGAAAGCCCTGCTGCACGTGCTGGTCCGCTCGCTGCCCGCGTCGAGGCTGCGGGCCGGTCTGGAGCAGCGGGCCGCGGAGGCTGGGCTGCCGCTGGCGGGCATCGTGCTCTACGACGACCGTTCGCTCATGCCGCCGACCGGGGCGCTGCGCGCGGACCTGCACGAACGGAACTTCGAGTCGGTCCGCCCGGCCGGCGCACGTACCGGGAGCGGCGCGTGAACGGGATCGCGATGGTCGCGCTGAGCTGCTGCGTGGCACTGCTCATGGCCGGGGCGGGCCTGTATCTGGCCCGGGTGCGGATGCCCAGGCCGCCGGTGGGCGTCTACGCCTCCGCCGACATCGCCGTGCTGTGCGTCGGCGTCGTGCTGGCCCCGCTGATCTACCTCGCACTGCCGGGTGCGGTCGACTCGGCGCTCTTCGGCCTGGTGCTCTGCCTGGCCGTGCAGTTCACGCTGGCGCCGGTCTGCCCGAGCCGCTGGGCCTGGTGCCTGGCCCTCGCGGCGACCGGCACCACCGTCGCCTTCGCCGTCGGCGGCAGCGATGTCGGGGTACGTGCCTGCACCGATGTGCTGCTCGCCGCCGCCGTGGTCGGCGTGACCAATCTCTGGGCGCAGAGCGGCATGCGGTCGTCCCATGTGGCCGCGCTCGCGGGAGCGCTGACCTGCTACGACCTGGTGGCGACCACGCTGACGCAGGTCACCGAGCACTTCGTCACCCAGGTGCGGGGGCGGCCCTTCGCGCCGCTTCTCGCGCTGACCGGCGGTCACGAGCCGGTGGCGGTCGGCCTCGGGGACCTGCTGCTGCTCGTCCTCTTCCCCCTGGTGGCGGCCAAGGCCTACGGTCGGGCGGCGGCTTTCACAGCGGCGGTGGTCGGGGTGGCCGTGACCAGCGTGATCAGCGTGCTCTTCGCCGCCGGAGTGCTGACGTCCGGCTTCCCGCTGCTGACCGCGCTGGGTCCGCTGATCGTGGCACAGCACCTCGTGTGGTCCCGCCGTGCGGGGGGCGAGCGCAGCACCGTCGCCTGGCGGGACGGCGCCCCGCCGGCCGCCTCGCGCCGCTCCCCGGAGCCGGACACCCGGGTGAGCGCGGCCCTGGCGCTCGCTTTCCCCGAGGATCTGCCCGAGGGCGCCTGGTGTGCCGTTCACGACGGGCGCATCGTCGGCACGGCGGCGTCCCCGGGCCGCGCGCACCATGAGGCCCGCCGTCGCGGAGCGACCGCCGACACCGTGGTCCGCCAGGTCTGACGCGCGGTCGTGCCTGACGTCCGCTCAGGCCCGACGTTGCGGTCCGTGCCTGAATCCGCCGGGTCTGACGTGCGGTCCCTGACTGAACGTTTGCTCAGGTCAGGGCCGGTGCCGGGAGGCCGAGCAGGCCACGCATCGACTGCGCGGCGCGGACGGCGGCGTCGGCGCAGCAGTTGTTGAAGAGGACGTGGACCTCTTCCGCCTGCTCGGCCATCGCGCGGATGCGGGACGTCCACTCGGACAGTTCCCCGGGCGTGTAGGAGTGGCGGAACCTCTCCTCCTTGGTGCCCGTGCCCCAGGCGGTGCTGCGGCCGTGGAAGCGCACCACCGCGAGGCGCGGTGAGGTGACCTGCGCGACCGGGGGTACGGAGGTGGGAAGCGTCTGCACCATGTCGACGGCCACGGCGGCGGTGTCCAACTCCGTCAGCAGCGCGGTCGTCGCGGCGATGTGCTCGGCACGCCACCAGCCGGGGTGCCGGAATTCCACGGCCACCGGCCACCCGGCGGCGCGCTCGCGGCACTCGCGCAGGAAGGCCGCCGCCGACCTCCCCGGTGCGAGCTGCCGCGGGAACTGGAAGAGCAGACTTCCCAGGCGGCCTGCCTGGCGCAGCGGTTCGAGGGCCCCGCTGAACCGGTCCCATACGTCGTCGAGCAGACCGGGATCGGTTCCGGCCGGGCCGCGTCGCCGGGCGAGGGCCGGTCGCAGGTCGGCGGGCAGCGCGTTTGGCTGCGTCGGGTGCCCGGTCAGCAGTGAGAAGGCCTTCACATCGAAGTGGAAGCCCACGGGGGTGCGCTCGGCCCACAGCAGGCTGTTGCGCGTGCTGGGCAGGCCGTAGTAGGTGGCGTCCACCTCCACCACCGGGAATTGCGAGGCGTAGTGCCGCAACCTGCCCTCCGCGTCGCGATGGCCCGCCGGATACCACCCGCTGGCGACCAGCGCCTTGTCCGTCCACGAGCATGTGCCGACCCGGATCTCTGCCATTACGCCCGCCTTCCCCCGCGTGGCGGTGCCAACGCCCGCGTCCTTCACGGCAGTACGGGCGGCGGCGTTCCGTTCGCGCCGGCTCAGGACGTCGGCGGCGGGAACAGGGACGGGGTGGCGAAGGCGACGGCACGTCGGGACGTCGCGCCCGGCTCCGCGGGTGGCGGCGACGCGGGTGCCGGCGACGCGTGAGGCGATATCCGGGCGAGCCGGGGTAGCCGTCCGGTGCACAGCAGTTCGATGCCCGGACCACCGAGGAGAAGCATGTTCGCACTCACGTCCCGTCGGCTGCGCGGCACCGCGCGCCGGGTCTTCGGCTGGGAACACCTGCGTCCGGCTCAACTCACTGCGATGAAAGCGGTGATGAAGCGCCGCGACGTGATCGCCGTGATGCCGACCGGGGCGGGGAAGTCCGCGATCTACCAGGTGCCGGCGGCGCTGCTCGGCGGGCCCGTCGTGGTGGTCTCGCCGCTGATCGCCCTCCAGCGCGACCAGATGCAGAGCCTGCTCGGATCCGGCGCCCTGCGCGCAGCCGCGGTCAACTCGGCGCAGCGCCGCAGCGACAACGAGAACGCCTGGGACCGGATCAGCGCCTCCTCGGTCGACGTGGTCTTCCTCGCTCCCGAGCAACTGGCCAAGGGCGATGTGCTCGACCGGCTCGCCGCCGTGCAGCCCCGGCTGCTCGTGGTGGACGAAGCGCACTGCGTGTCGTCCTGGGGACACGACTTCCGCCCGGACTATCTGCGGCTGCGCCACGCCCGCGAACGGCTGGGCAATCCGCCGGTGCTGGCGCTGACCGCGAACGCGGCGGCCCCGGTGCGACGCGACATCGCCGAACGCCTCGGCATGAACGACCTGGTGGAGATCGTGGCCGGCTTCGACCGGCCGAACATCCGGCTGGAGGTGTCGGCCTTCCAGGATGAGGCGGCCAAGGACCGCTTCGTGGTGGAGCGGGCGGCCGTGGAGGAGAAGCCGGGGATCGTGTACGCGGCGACGCGCCGGGCCGCCGACGCCTGCGCCCGGGAGCTGTCAGAACTCGGTCTTGCGGCGGCGAGTTACCACGCCGGCCGGACGGCCGGCGACCGCGGCGACGTACAGGACCGCTTCCTGGCCGGGGAGTTGGACGTCGTCGTGGCGACCTCGGCCTTCGGGATGGGCATCGACAAGGCGAACGTGCGGTTCGTGCTGCACGCGTCGGTGCCCGGCTCACTTGACGCGTACTACCAGGAGATCGGCCGGGCGGGCCGCGACGGGGCGCCCGCCAGGGCGATCCTGGCGTACCGGCAGAAGGACCTGGGCCTCCAGCGCTTCTTCGCCTCCGGGGCGCCGGACGCGGACTCGCTGCGCCGGGTCGCCGAGCGGCTGCGGGAGGAGGGGGGCGCGATGGGTGCGACGAAGCTGCGCGCGGAGTGCGACCTGAGCGCGACCCGGCTGTCGGCCGTCCTGAACCTGCTGGAGGAGGCGGGAGCGGTACGCACCGGGCGCGAGGGCAGCCGCTGGACCGGCGCGGCCGGCTCCGACGACGACGCCGTGCAGGACGCGCTGGCCGTCGATGCCACGCACCGCAAGCTGGAGCAGTCCCGGGTCGAGATGATGCGCGGCTACGCCGAGACCGTCGACTGCCGGCGCCGCTTCCTGCTCGGCTACTTCGGCGAGACCGTGTCCGCGCCCTGCGGGGCGTGCGACATCTGCACCAGCAGGACGCCCGGCGGGCCGGCCGGCGCTCTCGACGGCCCGGGCGTGCGCGACCGGGCCGCCGACCGCGCGGCGGCGCCCGCGGCCCCGCCCGCCTCCACGCGCGGGCGCGGCTTCCGGCGCGGCGGCGCTTCCGCCCCCGCCAAGGGGCACGCCTCCACCGGCTCGGGACGCCCCGCGCACCCCGGTACAGCCGACCACCCCTACCAGCCCGGTGTCCGGGTGCGCCACGAACAGTGGGGCGAGGGCGAGGTGATGAGCGAGGGCGACGGCAAGCTGACCGTGCTGTTCACCTCCGTCGGCTACCGCACCCTGTCGCTGGCCGTCGTGACGGACAAGCACCTGCTCGCCGCCCTGCCCGATCCCACCCGCTGAGACCGCTGGTACGCATGACGCTCGACCGCCGTCGCCGGCCGCGCGACCCTCGCCCGGCCCGTCACCCGCTGTCGCGGTCCGACCGGCCGTCTGCGGCGAGGGCGTCCATGCGGCGGGCGGCGACCTCGCGGTCGGTGGCGGCGGCGACGAAGACCGGGACGTCGGCCGGACCGACCAGCGCGCGCACCGCGGCAACGGTGGCGGCGGGCAGCGCCACCTGCACCGGGGCTTCCGGCGGCCCGGCCGGTGCGGCGGGCGGTGCGGGCTGTGCGGGCGCCGGCGGGCCGGAGCCGGCGGCGGGCGGGACCGCGTCGCCGAGGTGGCGGCGTACGTGCTCGGTGGCCCGCAGCCGCATCGCCCTGGCCAGCTCCGCGTCCACGGTCTGCTGGGCCAGCGGCCGCAACCGGCGGACCAGCGCGGCGGCCTCGGCCGCCTCCGTGTCGTTCGGCGGGCTCTGGAGGAAGCGCTGGAAGACGTACTCGGTGGTGAATTCGAGGAAGCGCTCAGAGATGTGCTCCACCTGCCCCCGCAACTCGCGCAGATGGCCGGTGATCGCGCCCAGCGGCACACCCGCGGCGTGCAACTCCACCGCGACGGCCAGCTCGCTGGGGCTGGGCACCGCGAATTCGTCGTCCCTGCCCGCCACCGGCTCCAGCACGCCGAGTTGCAGGGCGTCCTCCACCGCCGACAGGTCGGCCTCCCCACCGAAAGCGGCTATCAGCTCCTGGAGTCCGATCCGCACCGGCTGCTCGTCCGACCACGGCCGGTCCACCTCGCCCACAAGGCCGAGCACCCCGCCGAGCCCGGTGCCGGCGTCCCACGCGGCCAGCAACTCCTTGATGCTGGCCAGGGTGTAGCCGCGCTCCAGCAGGTCGGCGATCTGCCGCAGCCGGTCCAGATGCGTGCCGTCGTACACATTGGCCCGGCCATGCCGCTCCGGCTTCGGCAGCAGCCCGCGGTCGGTGTACGCGCGGATGGTGCGGACCGTGGTCCCGCTGAGCCGGGACAGGTCCTCGATCCGGTACGCGCCCTGCCCGGCGTCGGAGGCGGTGGTCACCTGGTCGCCCTCACTTGCTCGTACTCACGTGCTCGTACTCTCATCCCTCGGTCGTCATGAGGCCGCTGCCCGGCCGGCCGGCCCCGCCGCGGCCCGGGCCGCGGGGGAGAGGGCCAGATACTCCACCGCCCTGCGCAGCGAACCCTCCTGCGACGGATGGTACGACCGGCGCAGATAGCGGGGCATGGCGGAGTGCAGCGACGCCCAGGACGGCACCAGCCCGCGGCGGGCCGCTGCGCGGTGGTCCCTGAACCGGTATCTGCCGCCGGCCAGCTGCGGGTCGTGCCGCAGCAGATACCGGGCGCCGGCCGTCCACAGGTAGAACAGCGTCGGCCAGGCCAGCGCCATCCCCTCCACCCGGCGCAGATAGCGCACCGCACCGCTGCCGCCGGTGTGCTGGTACATGTCGAACGCCACCGACCGGTGCTCGACCTCCTCCGCGCCGTGCCAGCGCAGCAGGTCCAGCATGACCTCGTCGGTACCGGCGCCGTCCAGCGCCCCGGCGTCCAGTATCCAGTCGCCGAGCACCGCGGTGAAGTGCTCGATCGCGGCTATCAGCGACAGCCGGAAACGCAGCCACTCGCGCCGCGGTATCGGCGCCCCCCACGGCGGCTTCTCCCCCAGCAGGACGTCGAACATCCACTCCACGTGCCGGGTGTAGGCGCTGGTGTCGAGCTGCTGCTCGGCCAGGTGCTCCAGCACGTACGCGTGCTGCACACTGTGGGTGGCCTCCTGGCCCATGAAGCCCTTGACGTCCTTGAGCAGCTGCTCGTCGGTGACCAGCGGCAGCGCCTCCTTGAACACCTTGACGAACCACCGCTCGCCGGCCGGCAGCAGCAGATGCAGCACATTGATGACGTGCGTCGCGGTCGGCTCGTCCGGAATCCAGTGCAGAGGGGTCTGCTTCCAGTCGAACGTGACCCGGCGCGGCTTGATCGGGTGACTCACGGGCGTGGCCTCCTTACCTGTGGCTGAGGTGGGAACGTGCGGGGCCGGACACCGGCTACAGCGGGGGGTCGATCCGGGCGAAGGCCCGCAGTGTGCCGGGGGACAGCCGGGACAGCAGCCGGGCGCCGCGGGCCTCCGGGGTGACCGGGACGACGGCGGTGTCCCGCAGCACCGCCCTGACCACCGCCAGGGCGACCTTCTCCGGAGGGTAGTTGCGCAGCCGGTAGAGCCGGGCGCTCCTGGCACGGCGGCGCGCCTGCTCCTCGTCGCTGACCCCGGTGTGCCGGGCGCTGCCGGTGATCGGGGTGTTCACCAGGCCCGGGCATATCGCGCTCACCCCGATGCCGTGCGGCGCCAGTTCGGCACGCAGGCATTCGCTGAGCATCAGCACGGCGGCCTTCGACGTGCTGTACGCGGGCAGCGCGCGGGACGGCTGGAAGGCCGCCGCCGAGGCGGTGTTGACGATATGGCCGCCCTCGCCGCGCTCGACCAGCTGGCGTCCGTAGAGCCGGCAGCCGTGGATGACGCCCCACAAGTTGACGTCGAGCACCTGCTTCCAGTCCTCGGGTGTGGTGTCGAGGAAGGAGCCCGCCAGGCCGATGCCCGCGTTGTTGACCACGACGTCGGGCACGCCGTAGCGGTCGAAGGTGCGGGCGGCGAGCGCTTCCATCGCCGGGCCGTCGGACACGTCGACGGTCTCGGGCCAGGCCTCCGGCGCGCCGATCCCCAGCGCCAGTTCAGCGGTCTGTGCCGCACCGCTCGCGTCCCGGTCCACGGCCACCAGACGGGCACCCGCCTCGGCGAACGCGAGCGCGGTCGCCTTCCCGATCCCGCTCGCCGCCCCGGTGACCAGCACCAGCTGTCCGCCGAACCGCTCCCGGGCCGCCGGGAGCGCCTTGCCCAGCGCGGACGGCGGCAGCTTCCCCGACGTCGCCGCCCGCAGCGCACCCGCACCCGCACCCGCACCCGCACCCGCACCCGCCACTGTCCCGGCGACCGTCCCGGTCAGCCCGGCCGTGGCGGACCCGGCCGCCGGACCACCGCCCGCCCCGCCGCTGTCCTCCACCCCGGTGACGAAGCCGGTGATCCAGCGGGCCAGTTGCTGCGGCCGGGAGCGCGGCACCCAGTGCTTGGCCGGCAGGGTGTGCCGGGTCAGCCGCGGCACCCAGTGGTCCAGGTCGTCGTAGAGCCGCTCCGAGAGGAAGGCGTCCCCGGTCGGGGTGATCAGCTGCACGGGCACGTGCGCGTACGGGTCGGTCCGCGGCCGGCCGAGCCGCTGCCGCACATTGTCGCGGTAGAGCCAGGCGCCGTGTGCGGCGTCCTGGGGCAGCGAGGCGGTCGGATAGCCGTCGGAGGACAGCTTCTCGGCCCGGGCCAGCAGCTTGGGCCACTGCCTGCCGAGCACACCGCGCCACGCCATTTCGGGCAGCACGGGGGTGTGCAGCGCGTACACGTACCAGGACTTGGCGCCCTGGCCGAGCACCTGTGCGGCCCGGCGCGGGGTGGGGCGGCGCACCCGTCGTCTGATCCAGTGGCCGAAGTGGTCCAGGCACGGCCCGGAGATCGAGGTGAACGACGCCAGCCGGCCCGTCGTGCCCGGCACGGTGGCGAATTCCCAGCCCTGCACCGAGCCCCAGTCGTGGCCGACCAGGTGGACCGGCCGGTCCGGGCTCACCGCGTCGGCGACCGCGAGGAAGTCCTCGGTCAGCTTCTCCAGAGCGAAGCCGCCTCTGAGCGGCTCCGGGACGCCGGAGCGTCCGTGTCCGCGCACGTCGTAGAGGACGACATGGAAGCGGTCGGCGAGCAGCGCGGCGACGCCCGACCACACCTCTTTGCTGTCCGGATAGCCGTGCAGCAGCAGCACTGTCGGCAGCGCCGCGTCACCGTACTCGGCCACGCACAGCCGGACCCCGTCCGCGCCGGTCACGAACCGCTCGGCCACCCGGTCCGTCCCGCTCGCCACGCTCGACCTGTCCATCCCGCCCACCCGCCCTTCGCCGGCACTCACCACAAGCTGGCACCACCGCCCAAAGCTGACATCAATCACTGTGACATCAGCTGATGGCACGGTCAAGACCCGGTCACCGGCCTGTGGAAAACCCCGTGTCCCCACCGCGCTGCGGCCAGCGGCGGCAGCTTCCCCTACGGGTGGCCGGCCGCGCACCGCCGAAGGGGAGCGGGCTGTCCGACCTGCGGTCGCTGCGACCCCTACGGGTGGTCAGCCCCCAGGACTACCCGCATCCGGCACTCCGGACGGACGCCATGGCGTGTTCCGGACCACTACGGTTCGGCGTGTGACTGTGATCGCTACCGAAAGCCTGAGCAAGCGGTACCCGAGGGTGACCGCTCTTGACCGGCTGTCCGTGGACGTCATCCCCGGTGTGACCGGGCTGGTGGGCGCCAACGGGGCCGGAAAGTCGACCCTGATCAAGATCCTGCTGGGGCTGTCCCCGGCGACCGAGGGTCGTGCCGCCGTGCTCGGACTCGACGTGGCCACCGAGGGCGCGCAGATCCGCAGCCTGGTCGGCTACATGCCCGAGCACGACTGCCTGCCGCCCGACGTGTCGGCGACCGAATTCGTCGTGCACATGGCCAGGATGTCCGGACTGCCGCCCACCGCCGCGCGCGAGCGCACCGCGGACACCCTGCGGCACGTCGGACTCTACGAAGAGCGGTACCGCCCGATGGGCGGTTATTCGACCGGTATGAAACAACGGGTCAAGCTCGCCCAGGCCCTGGTCCACGACCCCAAGCTGGTGCTGCTCGACGAACCGACCAACGGCCTCGACCCCGCAGGGCGGGACGAGATGCTGGGCCTGATCCGCCGGGTGCACACCGACTTCGGCATCTCGGTGCTGGTCACCTCCCACCTGCTCGGCGAACTGGAGCGCACCAGCGACCACATCGTCGTCATCGACGGCGGCAGGCTGCTGCGGGCGTCCTCCACCAGCGACTTCACCCAGGCCACCGCGTCCCTCGCGGTCGAGGTCACGGACCGTGAGAGCGAGCTGCTCGGCCTGCTGACCGGCGCCGGACTCACCGCGCAGGCCAACGGGCATCTCCTGCTGGTCGACATCGCGGACGACGAGACGTACGACACCGTGCGCGACGCCGTCGCCGGCCTCGGCGTCGGCCTGGTGCGGATGGAGCAGCGCAGGCACCGGATCGCCGAGCTGTTCATCGACGACGACACCACCCACAGCGGGGAAGACGCCCCGAGCAAGGAAGGAGACGGCCGTGACGCAGCCTGACGTTGCCGCCCCCGGCAGCCCGGCCGGCCCCGCCGCGGGCGCCCGCGCCGGTTCACCGCCCGATGTCATCCACAACATCGGCTACCGCAACTACACCGGCCCCCGCCTCGGCCGCGGCTACGCCCGGCTGGCCCTGTTCTCGCAGAGCCTGCGCGGCGCCTACGGACTCGGCCGCAGCGCCAAATCCAAGGTGCTGCCGATGATCCTGCTCGCCGCGATGTGCGCGCCCGCGCTGATCATGGTCGCGGTGGCGATCTTCGCCGACCGCAGCGACCTGCCGCTCGCCTACACCCGCTACGCGGTCGTCCTGCAGGCGATCATCACCCTCTTCGTCGCCGCCCAGGCGCCCCAGTCGGTCAGCCGCGACCTGCGCTTCAAGACCACCCCGCTGTACTTCTCCCGCCCGATCGAGCGCGTCGACTATGTGGCGGCCAAATACGCGGCTCTCACCGTCGCGGTCTTCCTGCTGACCGCCGTACCGCTCCTCATCCTCTACGTCGGCGCGCTGCTGGCGAAGCTGAGCTTCGCGCACCAGACCGCCGGGTTTGCGAAGGGCCTGGTGTCCGTACTCCTTCTGTCCCTGCTCTTCGCCGGGATAGGCCTGGTCATCGCGGCGATCACACCGCGCCGCGGCTTCGGGGTGGCGGCGGTCATCGCGCTGTTCGTGATCAGCTACGCGGCCGTGTCCGTCATCCAGGCGGTGGCCGCCGACCAGGAGAAATACCACGTCATCGGCTGGCTGGGGCTCTTCTCGCCGATCACCTTGATCGACGGTTTCCAGACCTGGTTCCTCGGCGCGAAGTCCGCCTTCCCGCACGGGTCGGGCCCTGCGAACGCCGGGATCGGCGTCCTCTACCTGCTGGTGCTGCTGGCCATCATCTCGGGCACCTTCGGCCTCCTGATGAACCGCTACCGGAAGGTGGGCCTGTCGTGACCACGATCAGCATCGACAACGTCTCGCGCTGGTACGGCAATGTGGTGGCGGTCAACGACATCAGCATGACGATCGGCCCCGGAGTGACCGGCCTGCTCGGCCCCAACGGCGCAGGCAAGTCCACCCTCATCAACATGATGGCCGGCTTCCTCGCGCCCTCCAACGGCAGCGTCACCCTGGACGGCGCCGTCATCTGGCGCAATGAGCAGGCCTACCGCGAGATCGGCATCGTGCCCGAGCGCGAAGCGATGTACGACTTCCTGACCGCACGGGAATTCGTCGTCGCCAACGCCGAGCTGCACGGCCTGCCCGATCCTGAGGCCGCGGCCCAGCGGGCACTGGCCACCGTCGAGATGGAATACGCGCAGGACCGGCGGATCGAGACGTACAGCAAGGGCATGCGGCAGCGCGCGAAGATGGCCTCCGCGCTGGCCCACGAGCCGTCCGTGCTGCTGCTCGACGAGCCCTTCAACGGCATGGACCCGCGGCAGCGGCTGCAGCTGATGGACCTGCTGCGCCGGATGGGCGCGGCGGGCCGCACGGTGCTGTTCTCCTCGCACATCCTGGAGGAGGTCGAACAGCTCGCCCACCACATCGAGGTCGTGGTGGCCGGTCGGCACGCCGCCTCGGGCGACTTCCGCAAGATCCGCCGCCTGATGACGGACCGCCCGCACCGCTATCTCGTACGGTCCAGCGACGACCGGCAGCTCGCGTCCGCGCTGATCGCGCACGCGTCCACCGCCGCGATCGAGCTGGACCTGCGGGAGGACGCCCTGCGCATCCAGGCGGTCGACTTCGCCGGCTTCACCGAATTCCTGCCCCGGATCGCCCGCGACCACGGCATCCGGCTCTTCACGGTCTCGCCGTCCGACGAGTCCCTGGAGAGCGTCTTCTCCTACCTGGTCACGGCGTAAGGAGCCGCGCGACATGTCCGTCACCACCGCCCCGGCCGGCCGCGGCGCCGTCAAGCCGCAGGCCACGGGACCCAGGTTCTACCATCCGACCGTTGCCCGGCTCACCTACCGGGCACTGCTCGGCCGCCGCCGTGCCCTGCTGCTCTTCGCCCTCCCGCTGCTCCTGCTGATCATCGTCAGCGCGGTCCGGCTGCTGGCCGGCCCCGACGACTCCACCGCGGCCGACGTGCTGCAGGGGTTCGGGCTCAGCGCGATGGTGCCGCTGGTCGGCGTCATCGCCGGCACCGGCGCGATCGGCCCGGAGATCGACGACGGGGCGATCGTCTACCTGCTGGCCAAGCCGATCAGACGCGGCACGATCATCTCCACCAAACTGCTGGTCGCGATCGGCGTCACCATGGCCTTCTCCGCGATCCCGACCCTGCTGGCCGGCTACATCCTCAACAGCAACGGCCAGAATGTCGCCGTCGCCTTCGCCATAGGCGCCGCCGTCGCATCGATCGCCTATGCCGCGATCTTCCTGCTGCTCGGTGTGCTCACCCGGCACGCCGTGGTCGTCAGCCTGGTCTACGCGCTGGTCTGGGAGGGCGTGATCGGCAATGTGGTGCCGGGAGCGCGCACCCTGAGCGTCCAGCAGTGGGGGATGGCGGTGGCGCAGAAGCTGGCCCACGGCGACGTGGTCAGCTCCGACGTCGGCCTGACCGCGAGCGTCGTGCTGCTGGTCGTGGCCACGGCCGCGGCCGCCTGGTTCGCCGGCCGCAAACTGCGCAGCCTCAAGCTCGCCGGGGAGGAGTGACATGTGCGGCGGTGGTGTGCGGGGCCGCTGACACGGTCGGCGGGCAGCGCACAGCACAGGGGTGAAGACTGGGGGCAATGGCCCAGCAGACGACGCAGGCGGCGCGGACCGTACCCCTTCGGATCCGCGTCGCGGCGCACCGGCTCCGCCGCGTCAGCCCGCGTGACGCGTGGCGTTTCGCCGCGCAATGGGTGCGGTCGTCACCCGGCACCCATACATGGCTGGCGATACTGGCGGTCACCAGCGCCATCACGGCGCTCATGCCGCCGCACGCCCGCTCGTATCTGCTGCACAGCATCAGCACCAACCTGGTCGAGCTGCACCATCACCCGATCCGCGTACTGATCGGCAGCGCCTTCTGGATCGAGACACCGTCCGGCTTCGCCTTCTACGCCGTGCTGTTCGAGGTGGTGCACGCCCCCGCGGAGCGCTGGCTCGGCACCTGGCGCTGGCTGTTCACCGCGGCCACCGCGCATATCGGCGCGACACTGCTCAGCCAGAAGGCGGTCTTCTTCGGCATACAGGACGACCGGCTGCCGCACGCCCTGGCGCACTCCGTGGACATCGGGGTGAGCTATGGGCTGGCCGGGATCGTCGGGGTGCTCGCCTACCGGGTGCCCCGGCCGTGGCGCTGGGCGTATCTGGCGGCGGTCCTCGGCTTCTTCGCCGTCCCGGTGATCAACGACGGCACCTACACCGATCTCGGCCACCTGACCGCGGTGCTGATCGGACTGTGCTGCTACGCGGTCACCCCGGTCACCGCGCCCCGTGGCGATGGGCCGCGGGAGTGAGTCAGAACGGGCCGAAGAGCCGGTCGAGGACCAGCGCGATGCCGTCCTCGTCGTTGGACGCGGTGACCTCGTCGGCGACCTGCTTCAGCTCGGGGTGGGCGTTGGCCATGGCCACGCCGTAACCGGCCCAGGCGAGCATCGGGATGTCGTTGGGCATGTCGCCGAAGGCGATGGTCTCGGCGGCCGGCACCCCGAGCCGCCGGGCGGCCAGCGACAGGCCGGTCGCCTTGCTGAGGCCCAGCGGCAGCAGCTCCACGATGCCGGCCCCCGCCATGGTGGCGCCGACCAGGTCGCCGGCCACGTCGCCGGCCGCCAGGGTCAGTTCGTCGTCGGTCAGCTCCGGGTGCTGTATGTAGAGCTTGTTGATCGGCTCGGCCCACAGCTCGTCGGCGCCGCCGATGTGGATGACCGGCAGCTCGGGGTTGTAGACGTACCCCGGGCCGATCAGCACATCGCCGCTGAGCCCGTCCCGGCTGGCGGCCACCGCCAGCGGCCCGACCTCGGCCTCGATCTTGGCCAGTGCCAGGGCGGCGAGCTGCCGGTCCAGCGTGACCGAGGTCAGCAGCCGCCCGGCCGCCGCGTCGTAGACCTGGGCGCCCTGCCCGCAGACGGCCAGGCCCGTATAGCCCAGGTCGTCCAGCACGTGGCGGGTCCACGGCACAGAGCGGCCGGTGACGACGATGTGCGCGGCCCCCTTCGCGGCGACCGCGGCGAGCACGTCACGGGAGCCCTGGGAGACGGTGGCGTCGCTGCGCAGCAGCGTGCCGTCCAGATCGGTGGCGACCAGCCGGTAGGGCAGCGTGTGCGGCTGCCGCGGCGGGTCCGCCACCGCTCCGGCGCCGCTCACTTGGCGGCGGCGGAGAAGGCGGCCGTGGCGGAGGCGACCGGTTCCAGGACCTCACGGCCGCCCAGATACGGCCGCAGCACGTCGGGTACGCGCACCGAGCCGTCGGGCTGCTGGTGATTCTCCAGCAGCGCCACAATCGTCCGGGTGACCGCGCACAGCGTGCCGTTGAGGGTGGCGAGCGGCCGGGTGCCGTCGCTGTCCCGCAGCCGCACTCCGAGCCGCCTGGCCTGGAATTCCAGGGTGTTCGAGGTCGATGTCAGCTCGCGGTATTTGCCCTGCGTCGGGATCCACGCCTCGCAGTCGAATTTGCGCGACGCCGACGAGCCCAGGTCGCCCGAGGCCAGCTCGATCACCTGGAAGGGCAGCTCGAGCGAGGTCAGCCATTGCTTCTCCCAGGCCAGCAGCCGCTGGTGCTCGGCCTCCGCCTCCTCGGGAGTGGTGAACACGAACATCTCGACCTTGTCGAACTGGTGCACCCGGAAGATGCCGCGGGTGTCCTTGCCGTACGAGCCCGCCTCGCGCCGGTAGCACGACGAGAACCCGGCGTAGCGCAGCGGCAGCCGGGCCGCGTCGATGATCTCGTCCATGTGGTAGGCGGCCAGCGGGACCTCGGAGGTGCCGACCAGGTAGAGGTCGTCCTTGTCGAGGTGGTAGACGTCGTCCTCGACCTGGCCCAGATAGCCGGTGCCCGCCATGGCCGCGGGCTTGACCAGATTCGGGGTCAGCATCGGGGTGAAGCCGGCTGCGGTGGCCTGCGAGATCGCCGCGTTGACCAGGGCCAGCTCCAGCAGTGCGCCGACGCCGGTGAGGTAGTAGAAGCGCGAGCCCGACACCTTGGCGCCGCGCTCGGTGTCGATGGCGCCGAGCATCTCGCCCAGCTCCAGGTGGTCGCGGGGAGTGAAGCCCTCGGCCGCGAAGTCGCGCGGGGCGCCGTGCTGCTCCAGGACGACGAAGTCCTCCTCGCCGCCGATCGGGGCGTCGGGGTGGACGATGTTGCCCAGTTCGAGCAGCAGCCGCTGGGCCTCGTCCGCCGCCTGGTGCTGCTCGGCGTCGGCGGCCTTGACCGCGGCCGACAGCTCGCCGGCCCGCCGCAGCAGTTCGGCCTTCTCGTCGCCCTGCGCCTTGGGGATCAGCTTGCCCAGCTGCTTCTGCTCCGAGCGCAGCTCGTCGAAGCGGGTCCCGGACGCCCTGCGCCGCTCGTCGGCGGAGAGCAGGGAGTCGACAAGTGCGACGTCCTCTCCACGGGCGCGCTGGGAGGCGCGCACACGGTCGGGGTCCTCACGAAGCAGGCGAAGGTCGATCACGGCTACAGGCTACCGGGGCGCGGGCATCGCACGCGACAACTTAAGGGCTTTATGCCCGATATGAGCGTTTCGCAACAAAAGCGGGAGAATACGCATAGGGGGCGGAAAAAGCGCTCGTCAACCCTATTGCGGACATCCCTCGTGCGGAGCATCGGGCTTGTGGAGAAACGGAGTTGATCACCGCTGCGAAAGCAAGTTATCCACAGGGGAGCCTGAGATCTCCACGACTTTTCCACAGGGTGTGGGGAAGATCTGTGGAGAAGGTACGGGGACATTCCGGGGGCTCGGTGTTCGGCCATGGATTCCCCGTCAAAACCCGTTCCACACTCACTTTCGAGTGAGAAATACTCCCTCGGACGAGTGGACCGGATGAATTGGGATGACGAGGTGTGCCCTGCGTCACTCTGTGACGTCCTGGTGCCTGTGTGCAAGTTTGTCGACTATGTCGGCTTCATCTGTCGACTTGTCCCCAGTTACCCACAGGCTGCGCGACCCGCCTGTGGATAACTTGTCAGTAACTGTGCACAACGTGCGGAGCGGAGTCAGCCGCGCCCGTCGAGCGCCCGGTTCAGCCAGTCCGCGGCCTCGGTGAATTCCGCGTCCCCCGTGCCGCGGGCCACCGTCCCCGCCACCTCGTCGGCGCGCGGGTAGGAACCGAGGAAGCGTACGTTCAGGCAGCGCCGCCGCAGGCCCATCAGCGCCTCGCCGACCCGCCGGTCGGTCAGATGGCCCTCGGCGTCCACCGAGAAGCAGTACTGGCCCAGGCCCCGGCCGGTCGGCCGGGACTCGATCCGCATCAGGTTCACCCCGCGGATCGCGAACTCCTGCAGCAGTTCGAGCAGCGCACCGGGGTGGTCGTCGCGCAGCCAGAAGACCGCCGAGGTCTTGTCGGCCCCGGTCGGCGCCGCAAGGCGCGCGGGGCGGCCGACCAGGACGAAACGCGTCGTCGCGTTCTGCGCGTCATGGATCTCGGCGGCCAGCGCTTCGAGGCCGTACGTCGGCGCGGCGAATTCCCCCGCGAAGGCGCCGTCGAAGCGGCCCTCCTGCACCAGCCGGGCGCCGTCCGCGTTGGACGCCGCCGACTCCCACACCGCGTCGGGCAGGTGCTCGGCCAGCCACTGCCGCACCTGGGCCTGGGCCGCGGGGTGCCCGGTGACGGTCTTCACCGACGCCAGGTCCGTCCCCGGGCGTACCAGCAGGGCGAAGGCGATCGGCAGCAGCACCTCGCGGTAGATCATCAGCGGCCCGCCGAACGCCAGCTCGTCCAGGGTGGCGGTGATGCCGCCCTCCACCGAATTCTCGATCGGCACCAGCGCCCCGCCCGCCTCGCCGCTGCGCACCGCGTCCAGCGCCGCCGGCACCGACACCGTCGGCACCAGCTCACGGGTGGCGGCCTCCGGCAGCGAGCGCAGCGCGGCCTCCGTGAAGGTGCCCTCGGGGCCCAGATAGGTGTAGCGGCTCGCTGACGTCATGCAATCAGCCTAACGGCCCGCACACCCCGCGCCGTACGGGTCGCGGCGCCGCCGCCGGCCGCGCACTCAGCCCTCCAGCAGGCGCTGCCCCACGTACTCCCCCGGTCCCGCGCCGCCCGGCACCGCGAACAGCCCGCTCGACTCGTGCCGCAGGAAGCGCGACAAGCCGTCGCCGCCGTCGAGCTTGCGCTGCACCGGCACGAAGCCCTTCACCGGGTCGGCCTGCCACGCCACGAAGAGCAGCCCGGCGTCCGGGACACCGTCGGCGCCGATGCCGTCGTGATAGGAGAAGGCCCGCCGCAGCATGGCCGCGCCGCCGTTGGACGCCGCTGCGGCGACCCGGATGTGCGCGTCGCCGGCGATGGCGAGCGAACCGTCGGCGTTGACCTTCCGCAGGTCGGCCGGGGTGAATTCGGTGCCGCCCGACAGCGGCGCCCCGTCGGATTTGCGCCGCCCGATCACCTTCTCCTGGCGCGCCGTCGACAGGTGGTCCCAGTCGTCGAGCAGCATCCGGATCCGCCGCACCACCGCGTAGGACCCGCCCGCCATCCACGCGGGCGACCCCTTCGCCGGGACGAAGACCCGCTGCTCGAAGTCCGCCTCCGACGGCTTCGGATTGTTGGTGCCGTCGATCTGCCCCATCAGATTGCGGCCGGTCATCGGGCGGGCGGTCGCCCCCGGCGTGCGGTTGAAGCCGTTCATCTGCCAGCGCACCGCCGCCGTGCCCCTGGCCGCCTTCTGCAGCACCCGCAGCGCGTGGAAGGCGACCAGCGCGTCGTCCGCGCCGATCTGCACCCACAGGTCGCCGTTGCTGCGCCCGGGGTCGAGACGGTCGCCGGCGAAGTCCGGCAGCGGCGCCAGTGCCTCCGGGAGGGCGCCGCCGAGCCCGGTGCGCCCGAAGAAGCTGCGGCCGAAACCGAAGGTGACGGTCAGCGAGGCGGGACCGGCGTCGTACGCCACCTGGTCGTCGTACGCGGCGGGGGCCGACGGACGGTCCGCCCCTGTCATCGTGCGCACCGCGTCCGACCAGCGCCGCAGCAGAGCGGCGGCGGCCCTGCGGTCGGCGCCCGGCACCAG
The DNA here is from genome assembly GCF_036815005.1 of Streptomyces sp. IBSBF 2435. Lineage (NCBI taxonomy): Bacteria > Bacillati > Actinomycetota > Actinomycetes > Kitasatosporales > Streptomycetaceae > Streptomyces > Streptomyces sp. IBSBF 2435. The sequence continues at coordinate 31,737 of NZ_JAJSYW010000034.1, forward strand.
GTCGAAGGCCGCCAGGTGGCCGCGGGCCTGCGCGGGCTGCACGATGCCCGCCTGCCGGACGCCTTCGAAGGGGATGTGCGCCGAGCCGACCGTGGCCAGCGCGGTCGGCTCGCTGTCCACCGCCGCCGCAACGCCCGCCCCTGCCGCGCCGCCGGCGATCAGCCCGGCCGCACCCGCGGCGCCCGCGCTGCCGAGCAGCCGCCGCCGGCTGATCGGCGCGGACCTCTCCCGCGCCGAGGCGGCGCTTTTGTCCGCGGTGCCCTTCTCGGCGCCGCCCTTTCCCACGGCGTCGTCCATTGCCGCGTCGCCCACCGGGTCGTCCATTGCCGCGCCGCCGCCGCGGCGGCCCGTCCTGATCCTGCCTGCCTTGGTCATGCCTGCTCGCTCACGATGTGATCTGTACGTTCCTTGTCACGGTCACCTCGTCGATGTCGGAGGTGCGGACGGTCAGCGCGACCTGCCAGCTGCCCGCGAGCGGCAGCCGCACGGTGGACGCGATCCAGTGTCCGGCGCTGAAGGGGGTCACCTTCACAGCCAGCGGGCCGAGGTGCTGCGCGGGAAGGGTGAAGGCGAGCCGGACCTCCGGCGCCTTGACCGCCAGTCCTGCGGGGTCGGTCAGCTCCAGGTGCACGACCGCGGTGGTGCCGGCCCGCGCCGGCGACAGGACCAGGTCCGCGGTGCCCTTGCCGCCCGGGCCGCCGGTGTCGAAGGGGATACGCAGGTCGGCGTCCTGCGACGCGCCGGGTGCCGGGGCGGTCGCGCCGGGGGCCGCGGGCGCGGGGGCGACCGCCTTCTGCTCCTCCGCGGCCCGGCCCGGCTGGCTGCCGGTGAGCAGCGTCGTGACGGTCAGCAGCACCACGGCGATCCCGACCTCGGCCAGGACCGAGCGGCGCAGCGCCACCCTGGCCGGGTCGGAGTCGCGGACCTTCCTGTCCCGGGCGGCCGTGCGGGCGGCCTGCTGCCTGCGCAGCTGCGCCATACGCCGCGGATCGTCCGCGCCGGTATCCGTACCCGCCCCTGGGGACGAGGCGGGCCCGGTGCCCGCGGAGGACTCGGTGTCCTCGGCGGAGTCCGCGGCGGCCTTGTCCTTGACGTCGCCCTGCACCGACGTGTCGGTGCCGCCGGCGGTCGCCCTGACCGTCTCACGGGGCGCCTGACGGGCCGTCTGCCGACCGACCTTCCCGGTCGTGGCTGTGGCGGCTGCCACCGCCCCCGTCGCCTCGCCGATGGACCGCGTCCAGCGGCGCGAGAACCAGGCGACACACACCAGCGCGCCCACCAGCCCGATCTTGATCAGCAGCAGCCGCCCGTAGGAGGTGTCGGTGAAGGCGCGCCAGGTACCGATCTGCCGCCACGCCTGGTACGTGCCGGTGCCGACCAGCGTGGTGACCGCGGTCAGACCGATGGTGGAGAAGCGGCTAACGGCTGAGCGTTCGACCGTGCCGGCCGTGGACGGCGCGCTCAGCGCGGTCAGCAGCGTGATCAGTCCGCCGAGCCAGACCGCCATGGACAGCAGATGGATCACGTCGACCGGCATCGCCACCTTGCGCTGGATTCCGACCGAGGCGTGCTCGGCCATCGCCCAGGTGGCGGCGATGCCGACCGCGACGACACTGCCGCCGATACCGAGGCCCCACGCCAGGTCGGCGCGCTCCTCCGGGTCCTCGCGTTTGGCGTAGCTGCCGAAGAGCACGGCGAGGAAGACCGCGGCGGCGGCCAGCAGCAGCAGCCGGGAGACCAGGGCGGCGCCCGGCCGGGTCTCCAACTGGGCGCGCATCACGCTCAGGTCGAAGGCGTCGCCGAGCCCGCTGCCGTTGACGTACGGGCCGCGCAGCATGATCAGTGCGATGGTGGCCGCGACCAGGGTGGCCCAGCCGCCCGCCACCAGGCGCTGCAGCGGCCGCAGCAGGGCGCCGCGGGGCCAGCACACGGTCAGGAAGACGCAGCCGCCCACCAGCAGCGCGAAACCGCCGTAGGCGAAGTAGCGGGCGACACCGTAGAGCGTGCCCGCCGAGCCGCCGCCGAGCGAGGCCTGCTCCGACAGGTCGACGGTGGTCTTCGAGGCCGCGCCGACCGAGAAGGTGAAGGCGCCCGCGACCGGGTGGCTGTCCTGCGAGACCGCCTTCCAGGCGACGGTGTACGTGCCGTTGCCGAGCCCGGTGCGCAGCGCGACCGTCGCGGTGGACCCGGAGTCCTTGCCCGTGGCGTGGCCGGGCGAGCCCGTGGCCACGTTGGTGCCGGCCGGGTCGAGCACCCGCAGCGAGTCGGCGGACAGCAGCACACCCTCGGAGAAGGTGAGCACCACCTGCTGCGGCGCGGTCCGCACCACGGACCCGTCCGCCGGGTCGGTACGGATCAGCGCCGCGTGCGCGGACGCGGGCGTGGCCGCGGCCAGCAGCACCGCGAACAGCGCGCAGCAGGCGGCCACGACCGCGGCCAGCCTGCGCAGCGGGCCGCGGTCGCCGCCGGCTCCCGGGCGATCCCCGGACGTCGGCGCGGACACGGCCGCGGACCCCGGCACGTACAACCTTCTGTTCATCCTTCGCTCAGCCCCTCGGGTGATACGTCGTCGGCCGCACGGGCACGGTGAGCGCGACCGTGGCGGGCGTGGCGTGGGTGAAGTGGAGCATCAGGGTGATCCGCTCGCCCACCGAGGGCATGTGGGTGAGTGTTTCCAGCATCATGTGGGCGCCGCCGGTGCCGAGGACGAGCCGCCCGCCCGCGGGCACAGTCAGCGACGTCACCTGGCGCATGGTGGTGCCGGTCGTCGTGTGCAGGGTGACGTGCGCGGCCAGCGGCGTGGTCACCGACGTCAATTGTGCGTCCGTACCTCCGCTGTTGGACACCGTCACGTATGCGGCGGCTTCATCTGCCAGCAAAGGCCTCGGTATGTATCCGCCGCTCACCGTCAGCCTGGCCGGACCTCCGGAGCCGCTGTGCCCGGCGAGACCGGCCGCGGCGCCGCTCGCCGCGGCCACTGCCACGGCTCCGCCCAGTGCGCCGAGGAGCGCGCGCCGCCTTTTCACGGCGCCTCACTCCTGATGATCTTCGGCAGGTCGTGGGCGAACTCCTCGGCCGTGGTCCCGGACATGTACAGCACATGCCCCTTGTCGTCCTTGGGCCAGAACGCCAGCACCTCGGCGCCGTGGGTGACGGTGATGCTGCCGTCCTTCTCCTTGACCGGCGCCTCGATGCCGACACCGACCGACCGGGCCGCGGCCTGGATGGGGGTGAAGTCGCCGGTCAGTCCGATGAAGCTCTTGTCCATCGCGCCGAGCCATTCGGTCAGCCGGGCCGGGGTGTCGCGCTGCGGGTCGGAGGTGACGAAGACGACCCGCAGCTTGTCCTGGTCGGCCTGCGGCAGCCTGGCCTTGGCGAGTGCCAGGTCGCTCATGGTGGTCGGGCAGACGTCGGGGCAGTGGGTGTAGCCGAAGAAGAGCAGGGTGGGCCGGCCCGCGGTCTGCTTGACCAGGTCGAACGGCTTGCCGTGGTTGTCGGTGAGCCGCAGCTGCGGCTTGGCGAAGGGTGTGTCGAGCACCGTGCCCGGCTTGGTGTCGGCCCCGCTCACATCGGCCAGGCTGCCGGCGCCCTGCGCGGAGCCGGAGCCGCCGGACGAGCCCCCGCAGCCGGTCAGCAGGAGGGCGCAGGCGGCGGCGAGTGCGACGGCGCCGGTCTTGATGGTGGTACGCATGAAGGTGGTCCTCAAAGTGCGATGACGAGTGGGCCGGGCGGCCGCGGAGCGCGCTGTGCGGACCGCGGCTGCCCGGCGTGGTGACCGGTGCGGTCAGGCCGCGCCGCCGCTGCCCGAGCCGTCCTGCCCGGCCGTACGGCGCCGCCCGGCGAAGACTCCGAAGCCGACGCCTGCCGCGCCGACCACGATCCCGGCGACGCCCAGGGCGCGGGCGGTGCCGTCGCTGTCGCTGCCGCCGGAGGAGGCCTGCTCGGTGGCCTTGCCGTCGGAGGCGGGCGCCGGTGCGGGCGTACCCGTGGCAGTGGCGGTGCCCTCGGCCTCCGGCGCGGTCAGCGTCAGGGTCGGCGCGGGATTCTGCGGCTCGGCCTGCCCTGCCTGCGGGACTTCGATCCAGCGCACGATGTCGCCGTTGTCGTAGGTCTGCAGCGTCTTGAACGACAGCGACGCCGCGTCGGAGGGCAGCGGCCCGAAGGAGACCGGGAACTGCTGGAACTGCCCGGGCGCGATCTTCCCGCCGCTCCAGGTGATCTTCGAGACGGCCTGGTCGACCGTGCCGTCGTCGGTCTTCAGCGGGGTGGCCAGCTTCGACGTCGTCACCTGCGCCGTCCAACCGGGGACGGGCTGCAGCGAGACCGACGCGATCGGGTGGTCGGTCGGCAGGTTGACCTCGACCTTGACGGTGGACGCGCTGTCCTGCTCATTGGGCACCTTGAAGGCGACCGTGGTGTAGCCGCCCTTGGCGGCGGTGGCCGGCTGCACGGTGACATGGGCGAAGGCCGGCACGGCGGCCAGCAGGACGGTGGCGCCGGCGAGAGCGGCGACGGCGGCGGCGCGGGCGCGCAGGTGCGACATACGGAAACTGCTCATGGCTGGGGTTCTCCACGGTGAGTGGTGCGGACGGTGGCATGGTGCGGGCCGCGCCGCCTGCGCAAGGGTGCCGACCGGGACGCGCGTACGCGGTCATCCCCGCCGTCGCGATGTGCGACGGGATGTCCGTGCGGGTACGCGGGTGCGCCTTTGGTGCACTCCTGTGCGGGTCGCGGCCGGGCGGACCCGCGCGCCGTCGCCGGCTCACCCCCGGTGAAAGGGGGAGCGGACACCGCGTCAGGCCGCCAGTGCCACCGGTGGCGGGCCGCGCCTGGCCACGGAGTGCCGCAGCAGGACCGTGCGGCAGCCGGCGGCCGGGGCGTCACCCGTACGCCGTATGCCGTGCGGTCGGGAGCAGGAGATTCCGGCGGCGAGCGCGGACAGCAGCACATGGGCGCGGCGCAGGACCGCGGGGCTGAGCGCGGCCAGCCCGGCGGCGCCGCGTACCGACAGCCGGACCAGCCGCCACAGCGCGGCCTCGCCGCGCCGCAGCAGCCAGCCCGCCACCAGGGCGGCGAACAGGTGGCCGAGCAGCATCGGCAGCGAGCACAGCGGCAGGGTCGCCATGACCGGGTGCGTACCGCCGCTGCCACCGGCCTGTGACGCCATGCCGGGCATGTCCGGCATGGAATGCGGGCCGTTCGGGTCGATGCCCGCGTTGATGACGATCTGCCGGGCGCTCCGCGGGGTGAGCCGCTGCCCGTGGCTGTCGCACACCAGCCGGGCGGCGATCGACAACAGACCGCCGGTTTTGTCACTCGAAGGAGTGAGTGACTGCGTGGCGCACATCTGGCCCGCGCCGAAGACCGTGTGCAGGGCGAGCTGCCCCGCCGCGAGGGCCGCCGCGATGCCCGGCAGCGTCCGCTCCCGGCCCGCCAGCGGCGCCACGACGGCGAAGACCGCCAGCCACCCGAGCACCAGCGACCACATCGGCACCGCGGTGCCCGAGGCCAGTGTGTGCCCGGCCGCAGCCAGCACGACGCAGACCGCGGTGAACACCGCGGCCCGTAGCAGTCGCATGCCGGCGCCTGCGCGCACAGCGGTGGCGGGGGAAGCCATGACGGCGGTCATCCTCTCACCGCGGGCACCGGCCGGGAACACGGGGTGCAGGCTCGCGGTGGTGTTTCCGGTCTGTTTCCCTACACCCGTACGCCCGGCGCACGCATCGGCCGAATGAGCGGCATCACGTCAACGCCACGCTTACGGAGTGCTCTTCGCGGCAATACGTAACCGTATGTCGAGCCGCAGCCAGGAGGCTGGAGCATGAGCATCTGGTGGTCCCTCCATTTGCGGCGCGAGGCTGCGAGCGTGCCGCTCGCCCGGAGACTTCTGCTGGGGACCATGGAGTCCGCCGGGGTCGACCCCGACACCTCCTTCGACCTCTGCGTGGCACTGTCCGAGGCGTGCGCGAACGCCGTGGAACACGCCGGATCTGCGACCGGCTACTGCGTCACCGCCCTGATCGACGGTGACTGCTGCCGGATCGAGGTCGCCGACTCCGGGCCGGGTTCGTCCCGCGACCGCGTATCCGAGTCCGACCGCACACCCGAAGCCGACCGCAAGCCCGACTGGGTCCTGCACCCGGCCCGGCCGCTGACCCACCGGGGGCAGTATGCCGAGCACGGGCGCGGACTCTTCCTGATCGAAGCGCTGGTGGACCATGTGCGCTTCCACGACCGGCCGGGGCACGGCACGGTCGTGTCCTTCGACAAGGTGCTCAAGTGGCGCGACGGGGCGCTGCTCAAGGCGTCCTGACGCCGGACAGCACGCCGGACAACTGGACGGCCCGACCTCCGACGGCGCCTGCCGTCCACCCGCCCCGACGAGGACACCCTCGGCCGCCCCGGCGCAAGGAGCCCGGCCGCCCGACTCCCGGTGCCCGGCCGACGACCGGGTGCCAGGGACCCCTGCGGATTACCCCCGCAGTTCCGCCATCCACGCCTCGACCTCGTCCGCGCCGCGCGGCAGCGCCGCCGACAGATTGCGGTTGCCGTCCGGCGTCACCAGGATGTCGTCCTCGATCCGGACCCCGATGCCGCGGTATTGCGCCGGCACGGTCAGGTCGTCGGCCTGGAAGTACAGCCCGGGCTCGACGGTGAGCACCATGCCGGGCTCCAGGGTGCAGTCCACATACGCCTCGGTCCGGGCGTGCGCGCAGTCGTGGACGTCGAGGCCGAGCATGTGCCCGGTGCCGTGCAGTGTCCAGCGGCGCTGCAGGCCGAGCTCCAGCACCCGCTCTACGGGCCCGTCGAGCAGGCCCCACTCGACCAGCCGCTCGGCCAGCACCTGCTGCGCGGCCTCGTGGAAGTCGCGATAGGCGGCGCCTGGCTTGACCGCCTCGATGCCCGCCTGCTGCGCGGCGTGCACGGCGTCGTAGACCTGCCGCTGGATCGGTGTGAACCGCCCGCTGACCGGCAGCGTACGGGTGACGTCCGCGGTGTAGAGGGTGCGCGTCTCCACGCCCGCGTCGAGCAGCAGCAGGTCGCCGGACCTGACCGGGCCGTCGTTGCGCACCCAGTGCAGGGTGGTGGCGTGCGGGCCCGACGCGCAGATCGAGCCGTAGCCGACGTCATTGCCCTCGACCCGGGCGCGCAGGAAGAACGTGCCCTCGATGTAGCGCTCGGACGTGGCCTCCGCCTTGTCCAGTACCTTGACGACGTCCTCGAAGCCGCGTGCGGTCGACGCGCAGGCCTGCTCCAGCTCGGCGATCTCGAAGTCGTCCTTGACCGCCCGCAGCTCGGAAAGGAAGGCGGTCAGCTCCGCGTCCCGCTCGGCCGTCACCTTGTCGGTGAGCGCGGCCTCGACGCCCGCGTCGTGGCCGCGTACGACCCGGACCGGGCCGGTGGCCTCGCGCAGGTCCGCCGCGGCCTTGCGCACGTCGCGGCAGGGCAGCCCGAGCAGCTGCTCGGCCTCGGCCAGGCTGTGTCGGCGGCCGACCCACAGCTCGCCCTGGCCGTCCAGCCAGAATTCACCGTTCTCGCGGTCCGAGCGCGGCAGAAGATACGCCGTCGCCTGGTGCCCGCCGTCCGCCAGCGGCTCCAGCACCAGGACCGCGTCCTGCGTCTGGTCGCCGGTGAGGTGGACGTATTCGGTGCCGGCCCGGAAGGGGTATTCGGTGTCATTGGACCGCGTCCGCAGATTTCCCGCGGGGACGACGATCCGCTCACCGGGGAAGCGCGCCGAGACCGCGGCACGGCGGACCGCGGTGTGGCCGGCCTGCGCTATGGGGGCCAGCCCGCGCAATTCGGTGTCGGCCCAGCCGGACTTCATGGAAGCGGCCAGCTCGTCGGACACCGCCGGGTAGAGGCCGTTCTTGCGCTGCTTGATCGGCTTGTCCTGGGCGGTGTCCTGCCCGCCCTTCGCGGCCTTCTGCTCCGCCTCGCTGCGCTCGTCCCCGGTCGCGCCCTGCTGCTGGTCGGCCTCCGCCACGTCCCTGCCTCCTCCACGATGAAACTTCCGTCCATCGTAGGCGGGCCCACTCTCAGTCGAAACGGGCCACCAGCAGCACCAGGTCCTCCACGCCCCCGGTCGTGTCCAGGCCGCCGGGCAGTACGGTGTGCAGCAGGTGGTCGGCCAGCAGCCCGGGGTCCTCGCGTACGTGCCCCGGAGCGCTCCGGGCGGACGCGTGCAGCAGAGCGAAGGCCCGGTCGGCGGACTCGCCCGTACGGTGCAGCAGCCCGTCGGTGTACAGCACCAGGCTCTCGCCGGCCCGTACGTGCACCTCGACGCTGGGCGCCTCCCAGCAGCCGAGCATGTTCAGCGGCGCAGACAGCGACGTCTCGACATATTCGCAGCGGTGGTCGCCGACCAGCAGCGGCGGACAGTGCCCGGCGCCCGCCAGCGTGACCCGGCGCCCGCCGGACGGCAGCGGCGCGCACGCGTGGCCGAACAGCGCGGTCGCGGAGCGGCCCGGCTCGGTCAGCCTGAGCAGCAGTTCGAGGTCGGAGAGCACCGCGACCGGGTCCTCGCCCTCCATCACCGCGTATGCCCGCAGGGACGCCCGCAGCCGCCCCATCGCGGCCACCGCGCCGGGACCCGCGCCGGTCACCCCGCCCACGGCCAGCCCGAGCGCTCCCTCGGGCAGCGGCAGGGCGTCGTACCAGTCGCCGCCGCCCAGCGGGCCGGTGCGGTGCCGTACGGCCATCCGCACGCCGGGCACGCGCGGCAGCCGGGCGGGCAGCATCTCGGCGACCAGTTCGGCGCTCGCGCGGCGCGCCCGGGCCAGCTCCAGGCCGCGGGCGATGTGCTCGGCGGCGAACCGCAGGTACAGACCTGCCAGCCGGCGCTGCCTGTCGGTGGGATCGGCGGCCTCGTCGTAGAACCAGACGGCACTGCCGAGCCGGCTGTGGCCGGCCGCGGAAGGGGCGCCGCCGTTTGTGGAGGAGTGGGGGAAACCTGTGGAAGGGACGTCCGGGCCTGTGGAGAGGCTGTCCAGGCCTGTGGCGGAGTCGGCGAAGACTGCGGACGAGCTGCCGCCCGTGTTTGCGGAGGAGGCGGCGCCGCTTGTGGAGAAGTCGCGGGCACGGGGTGAGAGTCCGGTGCCGTCCACGGCCAGCGCCAGTCCGTAGCCGGCTCCGAGGCCTAGTACTGCAACGGTCTTTGCCCTGATGGGTGGGCGGGTTCGGGTGGTGTGTGGCCTCGTCGTTTGTAGTGGCTGGTGCGGGCTTGGTGTTGTCGTCTTCTGCGCCAGGTCGACCAGTGGAGGATGTGTTCGACGGGTGCGGGCCGGCGGTGGTTGAGGCGGTGTATCAGGCGTCTGATCTCGGCGATGCTGTAGTGGATGAGCTGGGAGGATCCGTTTCTGCTTTCCCGGCGTCGGCGGTGTTCAGGGCGCGGGCGCGCAGGACGGTCAGGCAGGCGTGGGCTGCCATCGCGAGGGTGGTGTGGCGGTGCCAGCCGTCGTAGCGGCGGACCTGGTAGTCGTCCAGGCCGCACTCGCCCTTGGCCGTCTGGAAGCACTCCTCGACCGCCCAGCGACTGCCCGCGATGCGGATGAGCTGGTCAAGCGTGGTGTCGGCCGGGCAGTAGGCGATGTAGTAGGAGATCTCCTGCGGTCGGGCGACGCTGCGGCGGGCCAGAACGTAGTGGCGCCGGTCGGGCCGGTGCCAGGGGCGGACTCCGACGCGGGCCCAGTCGTAGACGCGCGGGCCGTGGGCGCCGTCGCCGCAGGAGCGGCGCTTCCACTTCTGCCGGGGCAGGCCGGGGAACAGGTCGTGAACGGGATGGTCGAGCGCGTGGCGGGTGACGACGGTGTCGTGCCTCGTGGTGGCCATGACGTGGAAGACGTCCGCCTGCTCCAGTTCGAAGCGCCAGCCCTTGCTGTAGCCGTAGCCGGCGTCCGCGGTCACCCACCGGAACGGGATCCTGTCGCTGATCGCGCGGCGGACCATCTCCTTGGCCATGGCGACCTTGGTGGCGAAGCCGACCTCATCGTTGATGCCGGCTCTTCGGCACCGCTGCCGGTCGTCGGTCCAGGAGGTGGGCAGATACAGCCGGCGGTCGATCAACGTCCGGCCGAGCGGAGCTGCGTAGGCGAGGAAGACCCCGACCTGGCAGTTCTCGGTTCGGCCCGCAGTGCCGGAGTACTGCCGCTGCACCCCCGCCGACCGGACGCCCTTCTTCAGGAACCCGGTGTCGTCCACGATCAGCACCGCACCAGGATCACCGAGGTTCTCCACGACGTAGTCACGCACGTCGGTAAGGACGTCGTCTGCGTCCCACTCGATCCGGTTCAGCAGCCGGTGGATCCGGTCCGGACCGGCATGCCCGGCCTCCTCCGCCAGTGTCCACCCGTTCTTCCGCTCCAACGGAGCTATCAGGCCCCGCATATACGCAAGCGCCGACTCCCGCGGCTCCGACCGGTTGAATCGGTGCACGAACCGCTCGTGCACCGCACTCAACTCACCATCCCACGACCTGATCCCAGCAAGAGCCCCACCCATGACAACTCCAACGACCGACTTGCCCACCCGTCACGGCAAACACCGTTGCAGTACTAGGCCTGCTGCCGAACTACGCGCTCATCGACACCACGACCACCTTGGCCGCGACGCTGTACGGCGAAAACGAAGCGGACCCCACGAAGTTCCACTCCGACACCTACTCCTACGAGCGGCCCCGGCGCCTGGCCTTGCAGGAGCTGGCCCCCGGCAACACCTTCTACGTCAACGGTTACAAGCACGAGATCAGCGGCCTGGAAATCTCCACCGGCGGACGGCAGGAATGGCGGACCTGGCGGGTGTGCCCCGGATGCGGCTACGTCCGCACCGAGAACGCCGCCGAGGACCGCTCTCCGTGCCCGCGCTGCAAGACCTCGCACATCGCCGACGACGGCTCCTGCCTTTTCCAGGTCGTCGAACCGTCCACCGTCACCTCGCGCGACAAGCGCGAGGACGCCCGTATCCGCGACGACAAGGACGACCGGGACCGGCGGACGTACACCGTGGTTGACGCGGTCGACATACCCGTGGGCGAAATCGAACCCGGCTCCTGGCGGCACCAGCACCAGACGTTCGGCGTCGACTACTGCCGCCGCGCCATAATCCGGCGGATCAATGTCGGGCCCGTCCGCTACGACGCCCAGGCCCGCGACGACTTCGCCGGCCACCTCGTGCGGCTCAACCCCTTCCACGTCTGCACGGCCTGCGGCGCCGCCAGTGCCGACGGCCGGCCGGTCTTCGACCACCACACCGACGAAGTGGACTCCCTGGCCGCCCGCGCCGGGCAGCTCAAGCACCACCGTCCGTGGTGCCCCCTGCGGCGGGGCAAGAAGACCGACGCCCGCGAGGAACAGGTACTGCTCGCCCACCAGCTGCAGACCGAGGCCCTGCGGGTGCTGATCCCGGCCGCCACCGCGGACGTCGACTCCAAAGTCCATTCCTTCCGTGCCGCGCTGCGACTCGGCGTGGACCTGCACTTCGGCGGTGACCCGCAGCACCTGGCCACCACGGTGGCGTCCATGCCCGACAACGACAGCGGCGAGCGCCGCTGGTTCCTGGTGCTCTTCGACTCCCTGCCCGGAGGCACCGGCTACCTGGACCGACTCACGAAACCGGACGCCTTCCGCGCCACGCTGGCGGCGGCATACGAGGCGCTCAAGGGATGCCCCTGTGCCGAGGAACAGCGCCGGGCCTGCCACCGCTGCCTCCACCGCTACACCCCCGAGCCCTTCCAGGACATCGTCTCCCGCCAGGCGGCGCTGACGATGCTGGAAGCCCTGCTGTTCACCAAGGACGGCGAGGACGGCTGGGAGACCACCGAGGTCGACCACACCGGCCTGGTCGGACTGGACGCCCAGGTCGAATCGGACCTGGAGGCCCGCTTCCTGGCCGCCCTGCGCAGCTGGGTGAAAGTCACCGACGACGCCTCACTCGACGAGGACGGCCACGCCAGCGGACACCTCCGCTTCACCGACGCCACCGGCGTGACGCACTGGAGGCTGACCGCACAACAGCAACTCAAGGGCACCGTCAGTGACTTCACCTTCACCCGCGTCGACGGCCCGGCCCAGAGCGTCAAGGTCTACCTTGAGGGCTTCCGCTTCCACGCCAGCCGCGAGCACAACCGCATCGCGGACGACGCCGCCAAACGCACCCGCCTGCGCGCGGACGGCGCGACCGTCTTCCAGATCACCTGGGCGGACATCGACCTCTTCGAGAAGCGCCCCACCCGCACCAAACCCGTCTGGCCGCCCTACAAGGCCACAGCGCAGGAGCAAGCCAAGACCGCCTACGAGCAGTACGGCGGCTTGCGCGCCCACTTCGCCGGTGCTGTCTTCGCCAACCCGATCGACACGCTGATCGCCTACCTGCGCGAGCCCGACCCCGAGCAGTGGACCCGCCGGGCCCGCGCACTCGTCACCGGGCTCACGGCCCAGCCGGGCGCCGCCCCGGTGGCGGCGACCGGCCGCCGCAGCGAACTCGTGGCGTCCCTGCGAGGCCAGCTGGCCACCTTCTCGGCGGCTCCACGCCGTGACGAGCCGGTCGTGCAGGACGCAGCGGGCATCGGCCCGGTCCACGTCTTCCGCGCCCAGGACGACACCGGACTGCCGATCGTGTTCGCCCTCGACGCGGCCGACCCCGAAGACCTGAAGTGGACGGCCCTTACCGTCCTCGACGACAGCGACGCCGTACTGGACACGGACGAGCACAAGGAACGCTGGCGATCCTGGCTCTACTGGACCAACCTCACCCAGTTCCTGTCCCTGGCCGGCGGCGACGGTGTGCAGCTTGCAACCAGCAGCGCCGCCGACTTCGAGGTCGAGGTCCTGGCCATCTGCGGGGGACTCGGCGAGCTCGACTCGCTCGCCGGCGCCGTTCCCTTCGCGGCAGCAGCCGCCCCCGGCCTCGCAGTCAAGCCTGTCGCCCCGGATCCGGCCCGCCCCTCGGTCGTTGAGGCCGTCCTGGCCCAGGCGCTACGCGACGCGGCGTGGGACGAGGACATCCTGGAGATCCTGCGCGACGACGCCGACGAGTCGCCGGACCTTCTCCGGCTCGCCGAGACCTTGGCCGACCTCGGCAAGCAGGCACCGGTCTTCGGATACGAACTCGGCCAGAGCCGATGGCAGGCCGACTTCGCTTGGCACACCCACGGCATCAAAATCGCCGTGGTGCCCGCGCACGACAGCGCGGACGACGACGAAGCTCGGCGGCGCGACGACGCGTTCACAGCAGACGACTGGACGGTACGCACCGCCGCCGAATGGCTCGCCCACCTCGACGAACTCCTCGACCTACTCCCCGCCACGGAAGAAGGCACGCTCCGATGACCGCCCGGCTCAGCCTGTACCGCAAGGCCGAAGAGGAGCTGTACAGGCTCGACCGCTCGGTCAAGGCCCAGTTCTACGACTTCTGCCACAACTTCCGGAAGAAACCAGACCTGCCGGGCCTGAGGAGGAAGAGGCTCAAGGGCGACTCCCGGATCTTCTCCGCCCGTGTCAACCAGGACTACCGGGCACTGCTGACCCCCACGGGTACCGACACGGACGGTACCGAGAGCTGGCTGGTCATCGCGGTTCGCCACCGCAAGGATGTCTACGAAGAGCTTCAGGTCGCCGTCAACCGCGTCACCGGCGAGATCGAGTTCGTCGACCTCGCTGTCGTCGGCGACAGCGCTCTGCGCCGGGCAGGTATCACCCTCACACCCGCGGAACCGGAAGCCGAAGAGCAGGCCCCGAAGCTCGAACCCGTGCCCGAGCCGGTCACCCCGCCGCTGCTGGCCGGCTACCACGCCGAGCAACTGCGCGACCTCGGCGTCGCCGAGCAGCTCGTCGAGCTCGCTCTTGCCGTCACCACCAGCGCTGAACTCGACCAGCTGGTCGACGGCGCACCCCTGCTGTCGAAGGACGTTCTGTACGGTCTCGCCGCCGGCATGGACTACGACGAGGTGCGGAAGGAGATCACGGCCCCGGTCGCGCTCGAACGACGTCCGGACCCTGAGGACTTCGCTAGTGCCCTGGCCCGTACCAAGGTGACTACTGTCGACGACGCCGTACGCGCCGTCATCGAAGAGGGTGACTTCCGTGCCTGGAAGGTCTTCCTCCATCCCACACAGGAGCGGATCGTCCACCGCCATTACAACGGCCCGGCACGGGTCTCGGGCGGCCCCGGCACTGGCAAGACCATCGTCGCTCTGCACCGCGTCAAGCACCTTGCCGAGCAGCTGCCCCCCGGCGGCAACAAGCCCATCCTGCTGACGACGTTCACCAAGAACCTCACCACGGACCTGCGGCTGCGTCTCGCCTCCCTCGTCGAACCCGACCTCCTGGCCCGCGTCGACATCGCCCACATCGACCAGCTCGCCGCCCGCGTCCTCGGAGAGAACACCGCCCCTGGGCGGAACAAGCAGCGTGTCTACGACCACGTGGCCCTGAACGAGATGCGCCAGCTACTCGCGGAGCTCGACGACCGGCACTTCGAATCCGAGTTCCTCTTCGAAGAATGGGAACAGGTCATCCTCGGGCAGGCGGTCCCCACCCGCTCCGACTACTTCAAGGCCCGCCGCGCTGGTCGTGGCCGCGCACTCACCCGCCCCGAGCGCAACCACGTCTGGAAGCTCGTCGAGCAGTTCACCGCCCGCCTGGACAAGCTGGGCGTCGAGACCTGGGGCCAGGCCGCCGAGCGTGCTGCCCGCTTCGAGATCGAACGCGCCTCGAAGATCAGGGCCCGCCAGGAGTACAAGGACGAGCTCGGCGGCAAGGACCTCATCCACCGCGACGACAGCTCCGGCATGCGCTACCTGGGTTACCGCTACCAGCACATCGTCGTCGACGAGGCCCAGGACCTCCGGCCCGCCCACTGGAAGATGCTGCGGGCCATGGCCGACCCCGATCAGCCCAACGACATGTTCGTCGCGGGTGACACCCACCAGCGCATCTACGACCACCAGGTTGCGCTCGGGGCCCTCGGCATCAACATCCGCGGCCGGGCCTCCCGCCTGACCCTCAGCTACCGCACCACGAAGGAGATCCTCACCGAGGCCCTCCGAGTCGTCGAGCCCAAGGGAAGGAACGTCGAGGTCGTCTATGACGACCTCGACGACGGCGCGGACACCCTCGCCGGATACCGATCCGTTCTGCACGGACCCAAGCCCAGCCTTAGCCAGTACGAAACCTGGGACGAAGAACTCGCAGGCCTCGCCGCCGTCTTGAGCGCTTGGCGCGAAGAGTTGTCCACTGACGACAGCGGAGCCGCCCGCGACCCCGGCGGCCGGATCGCCGTGTGCGTCGCCGACCGCGAGATGGTCAGCCAGACCATGTACTTCCTGGCCACGAAGGCCGGCATCACGTGCGCCGAACTCACCAAGGACGGCCCCAAAGGCGACGGCGAAGTCCACGTCGGCACGATGCACCGCTTCAAGGGCCTCGAATACCAGCGCCTGGCCATCGTCGGCGCCAGCGACGGCATCATCCCCCGCACCAGCGCCATCGACCGCTACCGCACCGAGGACCCTCCCCGCTACCAACGCGAACAGCGCAAGGCCCGCTCGTTGCTGTTCGTCGCGGCCACCCGGGCCCGAGACGCCCTGCAAATCAGCTGGCACGGCAGGCCTAGCCCGTTCTTGTCAACCGGCTGAGCCACCAGCAGCCTTCCTCCTTCTCATCCCTTCCCACTCCAGCGACCAGACGCGGGTGACATGACTGATTCCCCCATTGGTTCCGAAGAGCCCCGGTCTCGGGCAGGCTACCTGCTCGACGATCGGCGGGTGACCATTGCCGACCTGCTCGGCTGTGGACTTCTCAAGGAAGGGGGGCGGCTGCGGTTCGTCCGGCTCCGCATCGGTGAGTCGCACGAGGCTGCCGTTACTCCCCGGGGACTACATGTGCAAGCAGGATCCTGCGGGCGCTCGACCTGCCCGCCAACCTCATTGCGACTAGGGCCTGTGTGGAGTTGTGATCTCGTGGGGTTCCCGGCCTGGGAGGGTCGGGGTCCTTTGGGGTAGAACGGTGGGGTGTCTCGACCTCAACTTTCGGATGCCGAGTGGGAGTTCATCTCCCCGTTCCTGCCGGTGGATGAGTACGGGCCGTACCCGGAGAATCTGCGGGCGCACTTCGAGGGTGTCGTGTGGCGGTTCAGGAACGGGGCGAAATGGCGGGAGTTGCCCGAACGATTCGGGCACTGGTCCACCGTTTACGGCCGATTTCGGCAGTGGCGGGATGCTGGGGTGTTCACCGCGGTGTTCCAGGGTGCGATTACCGAGGCGGCGAAGCGGGGCCTGGTGGACTTGTCGCTGGTCAGCGTGGACTCGACCACGGTCCGGGCCCGTCATGATGCTGCCGGGATGATCGTGGAGCCCGAGACCCTGGACGTGTTGGAGAAAGCCGCCGCGAAAAAGGGGCACCGGCGAGGAACAAGACGGGCATCGGGACCCGGAGCGGGAAGAACGACGACGCGTGAGGCGTCGCCGCAAGGCCCGACTCGCCGCCGCCGACCTGGGGCGTTCCCGCGGTGGACTGACCACCAAGACGCACCTGTCCTGTGTGCCGCAATGCCTGCCCCTCTCGCTCAAGATCACGGCGGGGCAGGCCGGGGACAGTCCGCAGTTCATCCCCGTCCTGAACAAGATCCGCGTCCCCGGCCCGCTCGGCCGGCCCCGCACCCGGCCCGACGCAGTTGCCGGCGACAAGGCCTACTCGTCCCGCCAGAACCGTTCCCACCTGCGCGAACGTGGGATCAAAGCAGTCATCCCCGAGATGAAGGACCAGGCCGCCCACCGCAAGAGCCGCGGCTCATGTGGCGGACGGCCCGTCACCTGGGACAAGCAGTTGTACAAGCTCCGCAACAGCGTCGAACGCACCATCAACAAGATGAAAGACTGGCGCGGCCTCGCCGTCCGCTACGACAAAAAGCCTCTGGATCCGACACCTCGAATCCCAGCACTGATCACAACTCCACACAAGCCCTAGTGACGACTGGGGCGCATCGAAGCGGGACGTCGCCTTCCTCGAGCACGTGATCAAGGCGACGTCGGCCGAGCCCGGTGAGATCCTCTACGTCAGCGACCGGCTGGACAACGACATCCGGCCGGCCGTGCAGGCGGGGCTGCTGACCGCGCTCATTCGCCGCGGGCCGTGATCCACTAGCAGGATGACCCGGCTGCGGATGCCCTGACGACAAATGCGCCTCGACTCGCTGGCCGAGCTGCCGGGACTCGTCCTACGAGCTCATAACACGATCTTGGTGAACGGTGCCGGTAGGCCGTGACCGGTGTGACGGTTCGGCCGTTCGAAGTGGTGTGACTATCCGGCCGTGGATCATGGACGATGACCTGTGGGCGCTGGTCGAGCCGCTCCTGCCGCCCTGGCCCGAGAAGGCTCCGGGCCCGCGGCCCGTGTCGGATCGGCTGTGCCTGCAGGGCATCCTCTATGTGCTGCACAACGACATCGCCCCTTGAAGTGGGGTTCGGCTCGGGACAGACCTGCTGGCGGCGCCTCGAGCGATGGCAGCAGGCCGGACCCTTCGATCAACTGCGCCGCATCATGCTCGCCAAGCTGCACGCGGCCGGCGAGCTGGACTGGGCCAGGGCATGCGTCGACGGTTCCCACGTCCGCGCCAAAAAGGGGAGCCGACACCGGCCCTTCGCCGGTCGACCGGCGGAAAATGGGCAGCAAACTTCACCTGATCTGCGACGGACGTGGCATCCCGCTCAAGGTCATCACCACCGCAGCCAACGTCAACGACGTCACCCAGACCCTCGCCTTGGTCGACGGCGTCCCACCCGTCGCCGGCCGCCCGGGCCGGCCCCGCCGGCGCCCTGATGCCCCTCTCGGTGACAAGGGCTACGACTCCAACCCCAATCGCCGTGAACTGCACAAGCGCCGGATCCTGCCGATCATCTCCCGCAAGGATTCTCCGGACATCAAAGGCCTGGGCAAGCTCCGCTACGTCGTCGAGCGGACCTTCGCCCGCCTCCACCAGTTCAAGCGCCTCGGCGTCCGCAGGGAACGCCGTACCGAACTCCACGAAGCTTTCATCTCCCTCGCCTGCAGCCTCATCTGCTGAAGGCGCCTGAAGAAGGCCAACTCGTGATCGAGTCACGAGCTCTATGGACACCTCGGTCTCCAGGCGCCGTGCCTTCAAGATCGCAGTCGAGCGACAGGCATCATGGCATCGGCCCGTTACCCCGTTTCGCGTTCGGTGTGAGGGTCGTCAGCGATCCTCGATCAGGAGCTGGATGTCGTTGAGGATCATGGTGACGTGGGCGACGATGGCTAGAGCCTGCGTTCGAGACAGCTGCACTCGGTGGTGTGCGTATTCGTTACGGATGAATTTGAAGAAGGTCCGCAGACGCATCCGGTAAATTTTCGCCAGCGAGGTCGGCTGCTCAGCGCGGCTCATCACGTCGCGGATGAATTCTTCGGCGAGTCGTTGCCCAAAGGCCATGCCTCCGAGTGCATCACGCAGGCGCGATTCGAGCGTCACGGCAATGTCCCTGATCGCGGTGTCATAGAGACCCATTCGTATCAGGTCGGGGACATGAGACAAGTCTTCGGGAAACGGAATCTCAGCAGAGGCTAGGGAGTCGGTGGCCTGCTGCCAGCCAGCGGCTGTCACGATCACGGTGTCACCGTGGGCAACCAGGGCGTAGTTGCGGGCTGCAACGTAGTCGTACTCTTCGTCATCGCCGTCGTAATCCTCCAGGGGATCGAACTTGGCTGGCAGCATCTGTCCTTCCCACCTGTAACGCAAACTGTCGAGAGGGTCACCTTCCCCTCTCCATCCGGCCTCGAACATCTCTCTTCGGAGTTCTTCACGCTCTGCGGCTTCCTTCTCGCGTTCGGTCACGGCGCGAACGCCAGAGATGAGCCCCGCTTTGGCGAGGGCAAGCAAGTCCTCATGCCAGGCCGCGACGTAGTAGCGATCCTGCTCATGCGGGTTGCGTTCGCCGTAGCCTCGTGCTTCGAGAAGCAGGCACTGATCGATGTCGCTGATCGGAACGAACTCAACTCCCTCGGGGAACTGTGCCAGGTCAAAAAGCGCATGTCCGCCTCCTGGCGGGCACGGGTACGTCGGCCAGTTGGCATGCATGGCCAGGATTATCCGGCCACCGGTCACGTAGCCCAGGTAGCCGGGAAAGGCATCAATTTCCTGACCCTCGTCTCCTACAGCGTTCATACGCCCCACAATGACACGAACGATGCACAGGACAGCAGCGAGGTCGCCTCCCTCGCGGCCGACCGCGTGTTTTGTATGCCGCGCACGGAACGCTGCCTCGGCTGCCCGCCGTAGGGTCGTCCCAGTCCACCGACACTTACGCGCCGAAAGCCACAACTCACCGGACGCCGGACGCGCGAAAATGTACGCGGTGGCATCGACAGGGTCCTTCACTCGGCGCCGCTGGGTGATGTCGCGCTATGAGCTCAACACGATCTTGTTGAGGTGCCCTGGTCGGGCGTGACTGGTAGGGCGATTCGGCCGTTCGTGGGTGTGAGAACTCGGCCGTGCATCGTGGGCGACGGCTTGTGGGCGGTGGTCGAGCCGTTGCTGCCGAAGTGGCCGCAGCGGTCGCCGGGGCCGCGTCCGGTGGACGACCGGCGGTGTCTGGAGGGGATCCTGTTCGTGCTGTATACCGGGATCACCTGGCAGCAACTGCCGTTGGAGGGGCTTTGGCTCGGGGCAGACCTGCTGGCGGCGGCTCGGCCGGTGGCACGAAGCCGGGGTCTTCGAGGCCCTGCACCGCATACTGCTGGCCGAGTTGAACGCGGCCGGGCAGATCGACTGGACGCGCGCCCGCGTGGACGCCTCCCACGGCAAGGCGAAAAAAGGGGCGAGGCGACGGGCCCGTCGCCGGTCGACCGGGGCAAGACCGGCAGCAAACACCACCTGATCTGCGACGGCAACGGCACCCCGTTCACCGTCATCACCACCGCGGCCAACGTCAACGACGTCACCCAGACCCTCGCCCTGGTCGACGGCATCCCACCAGTCGCCGGCCGCAGGGGACGACCCCGCAGACGCCCCGACGCCCTCCTCGGCGACAAGGGCTACGACAGCAACCCCAACCGCCGCGAACTACAAAACCGCCGCATCCTGCCCGTGATCTCCCGCAAGGGCAGCCCCAACATCGCCGGCCTGGGCCAACTCCGATACGTCGTCGAGCAGACCTTCGCCCTCCTCCACCAGTTCAAGCGCCTCGCGATCCGCTGGGAACGACGCCTCGACCTCCACGACGCCCTCGTCTCACTCGCTTGCGGACTCATCTGCTGGCGCCGCCTGAAGAACCCAACCCGATGATCGTGTTACGAGCTCTAAGGCCTAATCTTCCTGTCGGATTCGAGTTGATCTCATTGGTGCAATCGTCGTGAAAAAGGACCGAGATTTTCTCCCGCATCAATAAGCTCTGACTCTCGGGGTTGGGTGCAGCCAAAAAGGCCGAGCTCGAATTACAGCAGAAATATTACGTGATTGGAGCGGTCGGGGCAGCGACACCGACGGGCGAGCTGAGCCGATGGTGGTCTGGTGGCTCACTGCGAAACTCGCCGCTCTGCCCTCCGTGGCCCGCTATGCTCAGTACCAACGCGTTGAAGGAGACAAGTAGCGGCGGGATCCGCGAGTAGAGAGAGCTGCTGGTAGCTGTGAAGGCAGTCTCGCGCCCCACGTGAAGACCCTCCCGAGCGCGGGGAGGAACGGCCGGTCAACGCGGCCCAATGCCCCGCCGGCTGGCCCCCGTGACCGGGCATGAATGAGGCCGTCGCCATCTGGTGGCGGCAAAGGCGTGGTGGCACCGCGAGTCCCCTTCTCGCCCACGCCCCCAAGGGATCATGACGACGCCCCTGGAGGGCCGAGATGATCCACACGACCACCCGCGTATTGGTCTCCGACCTGCGAGAACACGTCGGCGAGACCGTTTCCGTCTGCGGCTGGGTGAACACCCTCCGGCTGCAGCGCAAGATGCAGTTCGTCATCGTCCGCGACCACACCGGAATGGTGCAGGTCACCCACAAACGTGGCGGCGAGGGCGACAGCATCGAAGCCGCTCTGGAGAGCTTGACCACCGAGTCGGCAGTCAGGGTGACCGGCCGCGTAGTCGACAACCCGATCGTGAACCTCGGCGGCGTGGAACTCGTGCCCGAGCAGGTCGAGGTACTGAACCGCGCCGAGACGCCCCTGCCGATCGACGAGAACACCGGCCTGGAGCACCGCCTCGACTGGCGGTTCCTCGACGTGCGGATGCGTCCGCAGGCGCAGCTGCTGTTCGCCGTGCAGACCACCCTCGAGCAGGGCATGCGCGAGTACGCCTACAGCCAGGGCTGCACCGAGATGCACACCCCGAAGCTGATGGGAACCGCGAGCGAGTCCGGGGCCGAGGTGTTCAAGCTCGGCTACTTCGATCGCTCCGCGTTCCTGGCGCAGAGTCCGCAGTTCTACAAGCAGATGGCGATTGCCGCCGGCATCGACAAGGTCTTCGAGATCGGCCCCGTCTTCCGCGCCGAGCCGTCGTTCACATCGAGGCATGCGACGGAGTTCACCGGCGTCGACGTGGAGCTCGCCTGGATCAATGACGTCGAGGACGTCATGGCCTTCGAGGAGCAGATGCTCAGTCACGCCATCGCCAAGGTCGCCGACATTCACGGTGAGGCGATCCGCGAGACCTTTGGCGTCGAGGTCACGGTCCCCACGACCCCGTTTCCTCGGGTGACCATGGCCGAAGCCCAGAAGATCCTGCGGGCGGGCGGCTGGGACCCTGCCGGCGAGAAGGAGGACCTCGACCCGGAGGGCGAGCGCGGTATCTCCGCGCACTTCAAGGAGAAGACAGGGCACGAGTGGGTGTTCATCACTCACTACCCGACAAGCATTCGCCCCTTTTACCACATGCGCCCCGAGAACGACCCGGGCTCGACACTGAGCTTCGACCTGCTTTGGAGAGGCCTGGAGGTCACCACCGGCGCCCAGCGTGAGCACCGGTACGACGTGCTGCTCAAGCAGGCCGCCGAGAAGGGCATGAGCACCGAGCCGTTGCAGGACTACCTGAACGCTTTCCGCTTCGGCTGCCCGCCGCACGGAGGCCTCGGCATGGGCCTGGGTCGGGTACTGATGGTCCTGCTCGGACTCGACTCCATCCGCGAGGCCGCCTTCCTGTTCCGCGGACCGAACCGGCTCACCCCGTAGAGTCCCTGCCGCATCATGCGTCCGGGGTGGTCAGCACTCTTGCTGACCACCCCGGACGTCGTCTGCTCAACGTGTTTCGCGCGTACGGCGGTTCGACGGCCTCGGTCCTGTTGGGCGAGTGCCCTGCTGCGTCTTGCCCCTCCGGGCCAGCCGGTCAGTAGCGGACGTTGCGCAGATCGTGCATCCACGCTTCGTCGGGATGCTTGTCCCAGTAGGCGCGCAGCGCCAACTCCCGGTCTGAGAAGCGGCCCTGATAACAAAGGCCGCCGTGGGCCAGGGTGATACTCATCGCGAGTGAGGACTCGGTGGTCACCCAGTGCGAGGTCAAGGCATGACTCCACAGCCTGTCGCCCGGCTCCATACGGACAGAGAGCCGGTCGGCCGGATCGTGCTCGGGCGGATCCTCGGCCGTGGTCTCGCCGACGACGGCGGCCTCGGCGGACAGGACGCTGTCGGGGTCGTAGTAGCTGTGGAACGTCTTGGTGCCCTCGATCTGCCACACCAGGCCGTGGGAGTTGTCGTTGTGATAGGTCGACGCGGCACCGGCTGTGGACAGGAAGAGCAGGGGCGCACACCGCTGCCACGTGTATCCCCAGGCGGACATCCGGGTGCGCCAGGGAATCATGACCTGTTCTTGGAAGCCGGCGAGAATGCCGGTGTAGAAGCGCGTGAGGTTGAAGTGCACCAGCCGGAACGGCCACGTGACGATCTCGTCGATCGGGGCGGTGCGGAAGGCTGCAGTGCGATCCATGCGAAGAGCCCAGTCGTCGCCGAGGATCGTGAACCGTACGTCTTCGTCCTGCCGGACCCCGTCGAGAACGTCGATGGCGGGCGGGGAGCTGTAGTCGAAGCTGATCAGTTCGCTGTGGACCGGGAAGTTCGGCGGAACGCACCAGCGTTCGAGGAACTCGTCCCGGGTAGTGACGGGGTTCGTCATGGGCTGCTCGCAGGTCGGGATTCGGCACAGCAGATGGCCGCGCAGGACGGGGTGGTCCACTCCTGGGGCTCGGCGCTGAGGAAGTCGCGGATGGTCGCCCTGGAGGCGGTCACGCTCACCGAAGCTTTGCCGTAGGGGCAGCGGCGGATCTCACCTCCCGCGGACACATAGAGGGACGGCCCCTGGCAGCGTCGCTTCCCAGGTGGTTCGCGGTGCAGCGCCTGGAGGTCCTGGATGTGCCGGTTGAAGCGTGGCGTGAGGCGGAACTGGGTGCCCAACAGGGCGGTGTCCCGGCTCTGCTGATCGAGATAGTCGGTCAGGCTCCACCCAGCGCGAGCCCGCTCGGCTTCATCGAGCATGACCGGACTGAATTGGACCTCTGTCTTCGCTTCGGCAACCAGATCATGCAGGGCGCGGCACTCGGCATCGGTGAGCTGCCAGTAGGTGACGTGCAAGATCCTGCCCCGTGTGGCGCTGAGCTTGTCGAGGGTGGCGATCCCCGTGGAGGCGCTGCGGTGGGTGCGACCGAGCTTCATCGCGGCAGCCGAGTCCGCGGACACGGTGACGTTGGCCAGCAGATGCGCGACTTCCTTCAATCGTTCGACGTCCTCGGGGGCTCGGGCGGAGGTGACCACGGAGACCGGCATACCGAACTGATGGGCCAGACGCACGAGTTGCTGCAGCTCCGGGTGGTGGGCCGGCTCACCACCAGTGAGGCAGATCTCTTCGGCGCCTGCTTCCTTTAGTCGGGACAGGCTGCGGGTGTAGAGGGGTAGAGCGAGGTAGCCGTGGGCTCGGTCGGCGCGGAAGCAGAAACCACAGGCGATCTTGCAACGGCCGGCGGTGCTGATCAGCGCCGACCGAAACCTCCCCCGGCCGGTCCGTGGTGCGGGCGGCGTGGTCACGGTGTGGGTGTTCACTGCAGCCCCGTGCTGTCCCACACGGCGATCTCGACCGTGCTGGTGTAGAACGCGCACATCTGCGGGTCCGGCCGCTCCCCGCCGATCAGCAGCTGCTCGTTGCGGGAGGGGCCACCACAGATCGCCAATGCCGGACAAGTGCCGCACTCCGGCAGAGGCGCCACCTCCTTGGCGATGCCGCCCAGGAGACCCGCGTCGGCCCGGATTTCATCAAGGGTGTGGAGAAACGCAGGCTCGGTGAAGTTGATGTCGCACAGACTGACCCGCTGCCCTGGCAGCAGCGCCGCGTTCAGGGTGCGGTCGCTCTGCATGTGATCCAGCAGCATGGGTCGACGCCGGTCGAGTGCCTGGAAGGCGCGGTCAAGGACGGAGAACATCATCCCGCCGCGGCCCAGGGCGACAAGTCGCGCCTGGTACAGCTCCTTCGACAGGTCGGCCCCGTCGACGATCCAGCGGCCAACGGTGGGGATGGGGGTGTTGGCGTAGATGAACTTCAACCCGAGTTCTTCGATGATCCAGGTGACCGTCTCGGACAGGCGGCCGATGTTCGCCGGGGTGGGGGTGAGATTGCATCCCACGTGGATGCCGTCGATTTCCAGGAGCCGGCGCACGTTGCGGCGGATGCGGTCATCAGCCGCTTGCCCGCCGAGGAGCCGTCGGTGCGCGGAGTTGACGGACGGCGGCCCGTCGATGGAGACGCCGACCCCGTACCGGTAGCGGGCGAAATGCTCGGCCATATCGTCGGTGAGGCGGGCGCCGTTGGTGACGACGGTGCGCCGAACCTGCTTTATGCCGTGTTCCGTTGCGAGCTTGTCGGCGAGGTCGTCGCCGTACTGCATCAGGTCGAAGCGGGTTGTCGGTTCGCCGCCGAACCACTGGACGGCCACCTCGTCTCGGCCGGCGTTGCTCTCGAACAGGTACGTCAGGCCTGCGACGAGGTCGTCCTCGCTCATGTCCGGCTTGCCGGTGTTCGTGTCGACGAAGCAGTAGCTGCATGCCATGTTGCAGCGGTCGGTGAGCACCACACGAAGGCCACTGATCCTGACCGGTGTGGCATCAAGGCCGAGGTTGCTGAGGCGGGAACGGAGTGCCTCACGCGGGTCCGACTGCGGGGTGTCGGGCGTGAAACCGAGCTCGGAGAGAGCTGTGTGCGTCGCGGTCGGGGGGACCGCGGAGAGGTCAGTGACCTCCCCGCGGTCGAGGTACACGCTCTCCAGCGTGACCGGGTCGAGCAGAGCAGCCTGCCCGTCCCGGTCGTACTGGATGTACTTCCCCCACAGGAGCTGGGAGGAGGCCACCGGAACTACGCGGCTTCCTCGGCGACGATCCCGCGCTCGGTCATCACCTTGCGGACCAGGTCCTCACCCGTGGCCTGCAGCCGTGCCGAGGCCTCCGGGGAGCCACCGTCGGCGAGGACGATGACGCCGGGCAGAGTCGGGTTGGCGGCGATGAACGTGATTCCGGCGGGCTCGGTGGTGACGATCATGATGGCGTTTTCGACCGGGACCCAGTCGGTCTTGTCCTTGACCCCTTCGAGGATCTCGGCCTGCTTGGCCTGGAAGGCGTCACGCTCGCCCATCCAGACCCCTGCCTTGGTCTTCGAGTCGACGACGTCCGCGTAGATCAGGTGGTCGCTCTTGGCTCGGCGAGGTGTCGGCATAGCACTCGTCTCCTGTCGTTGGCGCTGTCTGTCTCGGATCTGGCGTTGCTGTGCGGTCCCGGCAATTCGCTGGGCCTTGTCCATGAGGGCGCTCCCGGGCGATCAAGGTCACCATCCGTCGGCGCCGGGGTCCTCGGTCTCGCACAGCTCGCCGGGACCGGCGGAAGAGACCAGCTAACAGCCGGGTGCAGCGGCTCAGCCATGGAGCAGCTGTTGTTTTCGTGTTGTTTCCTGGCCGACGAGATCCGGCCGCAGAGGCTCCGGTGGGTGCTTGTTTCGCTACCCTGTGAGACGACTTTGGGGGTGTCGATGGCGGGAAGCCAGGCCGCTTCGCGATTAGTTCATCCGCTCAGTTGCGTACGTGCCGCGAAGGGGTGGACGTTCCAGGACGTTGTCGACATCGTTGCCCGAGGGACGAACGGCTCTGCTCGCCGCGACAAGGCATGGCGCTGGGAGAACTGGGGTGTCGAGCCGGACCTGCCGAGCCAACTCGCCATTGCCGAGGAATTGGGCGTCCCCGAGGACCAGGTACGCAGCCAGCGCTGGCCCGCATGGCTCCCGGACGGCGACCCCATCCGCACAGGTTTCCCGTGGACGGCGCCGGGGACGCTCCAGGCACTGAACGACACATTGGAGCACGCCATCCTCGATCGACGCGCGTTCATGAAACTGAGCGGCCCGACGCTCGTCGGGCTGGCCGAGGAGTGGCTGGCCGTCGAACCGCCGGCGCTCACCGAGGTGTTGTCCGGCGGCCGAGTCGGTGACCGGCTGGTCGAGCGGATGGAGGACGGTCTGCCGAGGTTGAGGGAGCTGGAGGCCGCCTGCGGCGGCGAGCGGGCTCGGAAGCTGCTGGACGCCGAACTCGGCATCGTCACCAGGATCCTGGACCGCTCCTCGTACTCCGCGGCATCCGGCCGACGCCTCTACCGTCTGGCCGCTGAACTGGGCCGGATCGCGGGCTTCGCCTCATTCGACGCGGGACTGCACTCAGCCGCACAGAGGTACTGGACGACGGGCCTGCGAGCCGCCCACTGCGCCGACGACCCAGCGGTCGCAGCGAACATCCTTAAGTCCATGAGCCTGCAGTGCTACGACCACGGCATGTTCCGCGCGTCACTCGACCTGGCCCGCACGGCTGTGGACGGGGCCGGGCCGGTCACTGCGAGGGCGCAGGCGATGCTTCTGCTCCGGCAGGCGCGGGCGGAGGCCGCGTGCGGAAACCGGGCGGCCTGCGACCACGTCCTCGCTGCAGCAGAGCGTGCCTACGCCAGATCAGCCGGCACCGACGGCGAACCGGGATGGACCGCCTACTTCGACGAAGCCGAATTCCACGCCCAGGTCGGAACCTGCCACATCGATCTGGGCCGGCAGGCCGACGCCGGACGCTCCTTCGCCGGTGCACTGGCCCTGATGCCCGAGGCAAAGGCCCGTGACCGCGCGACGTACGTCATCCGCCTGTCGTCCACCCAGCTTGCCTTGGGGGAGGCCGAACACGCGATCAGCCTCCTACTGTCGGCTGTCGAACTCATCCACGAAGCCCCCTCCCAGCGGAACATCGTGCGCGCGAAGGCCGTCCGAGACCGCCTTCCGTTCGAGAGATCCGACCCCCGGGCCGTGCAACTCGATACCGGCCTCGCCACACTGGTCGCATGACCGATCGCACGCCGCGCCGAGTCGCGCTGATATCCGGCGGCAACCGAGGCCTCGGCCTCGCCATCGCCCGCCGCCTCACCGAGCATGGGCTTCACGTCGTCATCGGCACCAGGGACGAACTCTCTGGACGGGACGCGGTGGAAGCTCTGTCCAAAGAGGGCCACGACGTCCGCTCTCATCAACTCGACGTCACCGACCCGGCAAGCGTCGCCCGTGCAGTAGCAGACGTCGCGAACAGCGCAGGACGACTCGACGTCCTGGTGAACAACGCGGCCGTGGCGATCGATCGAGGCCAGCCCGCCGCCGGGCCGGACTTCGAAAAGGTCCGAGTGACGCTCGACGCCAACCTCATCGGCGCCTGGCGACTCAGCGCCGCTGCCGTCCCCGAGATGCGCAAGAACGGCTACGGCCGCATCGTCAACATCACCAGCCATCTCGGCTCGCTGAGCAACATGGGTGCGGGCAACGTGGCCTATCGGGTCTCCAAGGCGGCCCTCAACGCCCTGACCGGCATTCTCGCCGCAGAACTCGAAGGAAGCGGCATCCTGGTCAACGCCGTGTCGCCAGGCCGCATGGACACGAGGATGGCCTACGGAGAAACCGACCGCTCAGCCGCGGACGGCGCCGACACACCAGTCTGGCTGGCCACCCTCCCGGACGACGGGCCAACCGGTGGCCTGTTCCACGAGCGTGCGCCGCTGCCCTGGTAGTTCAAAGGCCCCATCGTGGCCGCCCCGCGTTTCAGTCCAGCGAGAAGTCGGCCTGGCCGCCCTTGACCCCGGACACGAATGCCGCCCACTCCTGGCGGTTGAAGATTAGCGCCGGGCCGCTGGGGGCCGTCGACTGGCGTACGGCGACACCGCCGTCCGGCAGCGTTTTGATCTCGACGCAGGCGCCGCCGTTCGGGCCGCTCCAGTCCTTGTGCCAACCGTCCTCGCCCAGCTCCAGCGCGGGCATGCCGTTGTAGATGAGGGTCACCGGTACTCCTTGCGTATCGCTTCCAGGAAGACCCTGGTCTGTGCTTCCGACTCGGCCATCTCGGACAGCCTGTCGAGGACCTGCAGGTGCGCGACGACGTCTTCGTCCTCGTCGAGGTAGACGGCGCTCGTGAGGCTTTCGGCGTAGGCGATGTCCGGCAGTTCCGGCTGCGCGAACCGGAAGAAGTGGATGGGGCCGGGGGCGGCGTGCGGACCGGCGGCAAAGGGGAGGTACTGCAGGGCGATCCGGTCGGAGGTGGCGACTTCGAGCAGGTGGTCGATCTGGGCCAGCATGATCTCGGGGCCTGCGGCCGGGCGGCGGAAGACCGCCTCGTCCATGATCGTCCTGACGGTGGGTGCACTCGGCCGGTGCAGGAGCTCTTGGCGGGCCATGCGCAGCGCAAGCCGCCGCTCTACTTCGTCGGGGGAAGCCGGCGGCACGCTGACGTTGAGAACGGCACGAGCGTAGGCGTCGACCTGGAGGAGGCCGCTGACGAACTGCGGCTCGTAGATCCTGATTTCCTCCGCACTGTTCTCCAGGCTGACGAAGGCGCTGAACCAGCTGGGGAGGGCATCGCGGTAGCGGTGCCACCAGCCTGGTTTCCTGGCCTCGGTGACCAAGTGGAGGAACTCCGCGGTCTCGTCCGGAGGGACGCCGTATGCCGCAAGAAGGAGCTTCACGTAGGCGGGCTTCAACCCGACATCGCCGTTCTCCAGGCGGCGCACGGTGAGTGCGGAGGCTCCGATCTCGGCGGCTGCCTGCTCGTACGACGCACCGGCAGCCTGCCGGAGTGCAGCCAACCGGTTGCCGAGGACCATGCGCAGCACGGTGGGTGCCGGAGGCGGTGCGACAGAGCGGGCGCCGCTCATGACGTGACCTGCTGCTGAACCCTCATGTGGTCGAGTCTGCCACGGAGTTGACTACTCGCCCAGGTCGATACGCTGCGTTCGGAAAAATTCAGAACGACTCTTGCGGACCGATTGTGTGGCGCACATAGTGGTCAGGTGACCCACTTCATGTCGCTCACTTCAAAGGCCCCTTCTGTCGCGCGAGTTGTCCAGCGTCGGACGCTTAGAGGCGATCGATGATGACGGGTCTCGCTCACCGGCAGGCTGCGGCCCCGCAGGGCGCCGGACGGCAGGTCGAGGTCTGTGTGCTGCGCCGGGCACCGACCACCTTGCCGGACGTCAGGCACTGGGCACGGGTGCAATTCGAGGCCTGGCATGTCCCAGCGGACGCGCTCCAGGAAGCAGAGCTGGTGTTCAGCGAGTTGGTCAGCAATGTCGTCCTGCACGGCTATGGCGATGTGGTCAGCTGTCGGATCGAGGCCGGCGCCGCGGACCTGCACATCGAGATCCGTGAGCACGTAGTGCGAGAGGGAGCACACACCGCTGCGCCTCCGCCAGACACGCGATCCGACGACGAACACGGCCGCGGGCTGCTGCTGGTCGAAGCACTCAGCTCCGACTGGGGAGTTGCGCCGACCCTTCCGGGGCCGGACGGCTGCCGCCGTGTATGGGCCCGGATCGGCCTGGCCGACCGGTGACCAGGTCCGTTCCCGCCTACGAATCTACCGTCGGGCGCCAGATCCGACAGAAGCGCCGGGCGCTCGGATTACGGCAGTCGGAACTCGCCTCCGCGATCGGCATCTCCGCTCCGCGGCTGTCCGAGATCGAAACGGGCAAGGTTCTCCCCGAACTCGTCCTGCTCCGGCGCGCGAGAGCCGAACTGGCCGAGCGAGAGCGCATGAAGGACATCCCCGTCGACACGTCGGCCCGCCGAGCCCTCTCACACCCACTAGCGGTGGTGCGCACCGAGCGCGGGTGGTCTCAGGAGGAGCTGGCTCGCCGCATCGCCGCCCGTATCGGCGGTCCCCGCGAGCGCGGCAAGGTCTGGCGTTGGGAGAACAGGGGCGTCGTACCGGACGAGACCACCCAACGCGCCTTGGCCGTCGAGCTGGGCGTACCCGTGGACCGCCTCTTCTCGCAGCCGTGGCCCACGTGGTTACCTGGCAGGGAGGGCGTCGACGTGGATACGCCGTGGACCACCCCGGCCGCGGTGGCCGCCCTCGACTCGACCGTAGGCGAGGCGCTGGTGGACCGGCGAACATTCCTGACCCTTGGTGCCGAGAGCGCTGCGGTACTGGCGGCGAACTGGCCTGGGGCCGAACACGTCCCTGGGGCCGCTGCAGCGACCCGCGACGGCACGGCCGAGGACCTCGTCGCATCCCTGGAACTGCGCCTCCCGACCCTTCGCTCTTTGGACGACCTCCACGGCGGTGGCGCCGCACGGTCCGTGATCGACGCCGAACTCCGAACCGTCACCGAGGTTCTGAAGCAGGGAGTGCTGCGCGGCTCGGCTGAGCGGCGACTGTTCCAGGTGGCCGGCGAACTCGCACGCATCGCGGGGTGGGCCAGCTTCGACATCGGCATGAAGGCATCCGCGGAGCGCTACTTCGTCACCGGCCTGCGTGCTGCGCATGCCGCCGAGGACCGCGCTCTCGGCGCGAACATCATCAAGTGCACGGCTCTGCTGATGATCGAGTCCGAGCGCGCCCACGACGCCCTCGTCCTTGCCGACGCCGCCCGCCAGGCAACCCGCAGCGCCCCGTCACGGGTGCAGGCCATGCTCGCGGTACGCCAGGCGAGAATCCACGCCGTACTGCACGACGGCCCGCAGTGCGACGCGCTGCTCGGCCAGGCGGAAGACCTCCTGGGCCAGGCGCTCGGCCGTGACGACCATCCCGCGTACGTCAACTACTTCGGCCCGGCCGAACTGACGGCGCAGACCGCCGCATGCCACCTGGTCCTCGGCCGGCACGACGCGAGCACCCGGCTGTTGGAATCGGCGGTACGTGACCAGCCGCGGTCCCGTGCCCGGGACCTGACCACGTACCGGCTCTGGCAGGCCGAATCAGCCCTGGCGCTGGGAGAAGTGGAGCACGCCTGTGCGCTGCTGGGGGAGACGGCACCGGCGGTCGCAGCCGAGAGCTCGACGCGCAACCGGGCGCGCCTGGCGTCAGTACGTACCCTCCTGCGCCCGTACGAAGATTTACCCGCGGTGCGGGACCTGGACGAACGGACGCGCGATCTGATCGCATGAAGGCGTGACCACTCCCACCGCACAGCGCGTCGCCGTCGTCACCGGGGCCAACCGTGGCCTGGGCCATGCCATCGCCACCGGCCTGGCGCGGCGGGGCCTCCACGTCGTCCTGACCGCCCGCAGACTCCCGGACGCGGAGGCCGCTGCCGGGCCGCTCCGGGGCGAGGGCCTGCTCGTAGAGGCCGGGGAACTGGACGTCACAGACCCCATCAGCGTCTTCCGGCTCTTCGCCGACGTGGGGCGCGATCTCGGCCGCCTGGACGTCCTGGTCAACAACGCCGGCGTCGCCATCGACCGCAACCGCCGGCCTTCCGCCCACGACGTCGGCAAGATCCGGTCCACCTTGGACGCCAACCTCGTCGGCCCCTGGCAGTGCTGCATGGAGGCCGTCCCCCTCATGCGGGAGGGCGGCTATGGACGGATCACCAACGTCAGCAGCCGGATGGGAAGTCTTGCCCTGATGGAGTCGGCGGGCAGCCCGGCCTACCGGGTGTCGAAAGCCGCTCTCAACGCGCTGACCCGCGTCTTCGCCGCTGAGACCGCAGACGAGAACATCCTGGTCAACGCCGTGTCTCCCGGGACGGTCACGACACGCCTCAGCTACGGCTCGGCGAAGCAGACACCGGAGCAGGCGGCAGAGGACCTCCTGTGGCTGAGCGAGCTTCCGGACGACGGCCCGACGGGGGAGTTCTTCCAGGGGCGAGAGCACCTCCCCTGGTAGACAGGGGACCTCCGACGCCCTGCCGAACGCTTTGAGCGCATCTGCACCCCGGTGCACACACGAAGCCGACAGCTTCGACCTTGGCGTCGCACGGATGCAGTGATGGTCTGTGACTGCCGCGCCGACGAGCCCCGTATCGTCGGCGCGGCGTCCACCGTCCACTCCGGCTCAGCGCGTACGCATGGGCGCTTGCGGATCGGCCGGGGCAGCCCCCGACTCCTCTCGGGCAAGGCGCTCTCCGACCGGTTGCCGGTTCGCTTCTGGTCCCTCGGGCAGGTCGCCGTGAACTCTCAGCGCCAAGGTCCTTCGCCTCTCCCCTCCGCCGCTCCCACTGCCCCAGATCCCTCGACGCCGGCTCGGGCCGACGGACGAACCTTGAAGGAGACCGGGCACTCCCCTCGACAGGCACTGCGCCGGCAACTCGACCGCATGGCGGCTGTCGGGGTCGGCATGCAGGTCGCCATCGAGACCGAGTGGCTGTTGCCTCAGGAGATCCGGCTGCCCGGAACAACCGGGAGGGCCGGCGCGGGCGACTCTTCTGACCCGCTGGTGGACCTCCTCGTCTGCGTCATCGGCACGCTCGACGAGATCGGGCTGCCGGTGGGCTCCGTGAGGAGCGGCTCACACCCCTGGCGGATCGAGACGGCCCTGTCCGCTCGTGAGCCGATGACGGCCTGCGAACAGCATCGTCTATGCGGCCGGGCCTTTGCCGCACTCGGCAGCGACCCGCGCTGGTTCCCGTTCCATGCCGACCCCGGCGCAGCCGTTCCCGCAGGCGCGATGCGGCTGCGGCTGTCGCTCGTCGGCGGAGAACCGTCCGTAACCGCCGGGCTCGCGATCACCGGCTTGCGTGAGGTACTGCCGGATCTGGCCGAGATGTACCTCCCTGGAGACGCCGAACCCACCCTGCGGAAGCGCGTCGCGGCACTAGCAACGGTCAGTCCTCTCGGGTGCGGGGACGACACGCGGTTGGAAGTCCGAGTACCCGTCCCAGGCCGGGACCTCCATCTACTGCTCGCGGCTGTCGTCACCGGGGTCCTCCACGGCCTTGGTCACGAGGACTGCGTGCACTCCGGCAGTGCCTGCACCACCGAGCTTCGACGTCCCGCCGATCCGAGCGCAGGACGAGATGCCCTCCTTGGTGCACCGGGCGAAGTCGGGCCGGGTCGCTCGGACCACGAACTCCCGGTCACGACTTCGCCCGTGCGTGGTGTGCGTTGATGGCCGGCAACGACGACACCTACCGCCCTGCCCCCCACCCCGCTGGGCTTGACAGCGAGTTACGGGCGGCCCTGGAAGATCTGCGTGTCGGTCGGTGGGTCGCCATGCGGGACCTGCTCGCAAAGACCGGCACCCGCTGGGAGTTGCGGACGTCGCGATCGCAGGTCCTTGGAGCCGTGGCGGCCCGGTCGCACGTGGTGCGGGAGTGGCTCCTGGACAACCCGGGCGGCGCTGACGCGCTGATGATGCGGGCTCGGGTGGGCACAGAACGGGTGCTGCGTGCCCACCGGTCCGGGAGGGAAAACGCCGCAGGGTTGGCGGCCGAGGCGCGGTCGGCTGTGTGGGCAGCGGCCAAGGCGGTTCCGGAGGATCCGGTGCCGTGGGTGTGTCTGTTGGGGTTGGCGCAGGTGGACCCGGGGCAGTTGGCGCCGGAGCACCGGATGCCCGCGCCGGAGGAGATGCTGCCGCCGGGTCCGTGGCGGCTGCTGGCGGAGGTGCAGCGGCGGGATCCCTACAACCGCGAGGCGCACCACCGGACCATGCAGTTCCTGTTGACGGCGCAGTCTGGCGGGCCGGCTCATGCGCTGAACTTCGCGCACTGGGTGGGGACGTGGGTGCCGTTGGAGTCTGCCTCGTCCCTGCTGGCGCTTCCCCTGTACGCCTACGCCCAGCATTACCGCGACAAGCGGCAGCGCGGCCGGTACGACGCAATCGGCCGGGCGCAGTGGACCCGCGAGCCGCTGATCAATGACGTCCAGCGGGCGCTGGTCGGGTGGTTCGCGAGCTCGGTACCGGCTGAGCGCTCGCCGCTGGATCTGAACCACCTGGCCCACGCGCTGTGGGCCGGCTACCGCTACACCGAGGCGGCCGAGGTCTTCGACGCCATAGGCCGGTACGCGACGGTCCAGCCATGGGGCCTGGTCGCCACCGATCCCGGCGACCCGCAGTCCGGTGTTGAGGAGTTCCTCAAGGCCCGCCGGCAATGCCTGGCGGCGACCAGGCCTACGCGGGCAAGCCCGCACACCTCACCCAGCTGAACGCCATCGGCGACGCATCGGGCCGCCGACTTTGTCCTGTCCCTTTTCCTTGGAAGGTTGCGCTATGTCGCATGCGGAACGTCATGCCGTCGAATCGGCACTGGACGATGTGAAGTTTCCCCGTGATCTCGGACACTCGTTCTTATGCGGCGATGGTGTGCCGCTGTCGGGTCTCGTGCGGGGTCAGGTAGCCCCAGTTGGGGTGTTT
>NZ_JAJSYW010000035.1:0-40758 GCF_036815005.1 Streptomyces sp. IBSBF 2435
GGCGCGGGCGGCCGGCCCCCGCCGGCCGCCCGCGCCCGCGGACCGCCCGCACCCCGCTCTTCGACCAGTACGCCGACCCCGACCGGCCGCGTGCGGCCAACGAGTAGCCTTCCCGTCAGCCATATCGCGTTCACGACCACCCGCGCCGGGATGCTAGAGTTTCCTTCGTTGCAAGGGCCTGTGGCGCAGTCCGGTAGCGCACCTCGTTCGCATCGAGGGGGTCAGGGGTTCGAATCCCCTCAGGTCCACCGCAGCTCAAAGCCCCTCCCGGGTGTAATTCGGGAGGGGCTTTCTCGCGCTGTACAGCAGCAAAGTACAGCAGCTACTTTCGAGCCTGCTGGCCCAGGTGCTTGCCGAGCTTCCGTAGCGCCTTCCGGGTCGCCTCGGACGGTATGTGCGTGTAGACCTCCATCGTGACCGCGATCTTGCTGTGCCGGAGGATCTGCATCGCGACCCGGGGGTGCACGTCGAGCGCGGCGAGAAGAGAGCCGCAGGTGTGGCGGGTGTCGTGCAGCCTGATCCGCCGTACCCCCGCCTTGTCCGAGCGGGTGGCGAACGAGCGGTTGAAGTTGCGGGGCTCGACGGGTGTCCCGTACCGCGTGGTGAAGACGAAGTCGGACTCGGTCCACAGCTCACCGGCCGCCTGCTTGGCTGCCTCCTGTTCCTTCTGCCGAAGCTGCAGGGCGGTCACGCAGATCTGCGGCAGCGGCAGCACCGCCGACGATGCCTCGGTCTTGGTCTCGTCGTGGACGAGTTGTCGTCGGATGCGCTGCAACTGGAGTTCTACAGTCACCTCTCCTGCGTCGAGGTTCACGTTCTTCCACGTCAGCCCGAGTACCTCACCGCGTCGGAAGCCGACGACCAGGATGAGCACGTAGGCCGTATAGAGCGGATCACGAGCGCCCCGGGCTGCTTCGAGGAACTCGCGCGCCTCTTCTACCGACCACGGATGACGCTTCACTTTGCGCCCCGAGCGCACTTTGACCAGGGCCGCGACGTTCTTCGGGATCAACTCCTCGGTGATGGCGTTGGTCAGCGCCGACCGCAGCACAGCACGCGCGTCCTGGACTGTCCTGCGGGAGGCTAGCTGTTTGCAGCAGGCTCCGGCTGCACAGCAGCGGGGCCTGTCCCGCTTCGCGTCCTTGCCCTGAGCGCAGCACTGGCACTGCGTGAGCAGGGTGTTCACCCAGGTGCGGATGTCCCGCACGGTGAGCTTGTCGAGCCGCTTCACCCCCAGGCCGGGGACGATGTACAGCCGGACGTGCATGGCGTACGTCTCGGCCGTCTTCGGCTTGAGGTCCGGGTCCACGACCTCGGTCAGCCACCGGGTCAAGTACTGCGCGATCGTCGGCGACGACGTGGCCACCGGCCCCTGCGCCGCCTCGGCGTGGAGCTTGACCCACTTCCCGTGGACCTCGTCCCGGGTCTTGCCATAGACGTACTTGCGGGCGCGCTTGCCGTCCGGCTTGGTGACCCAGACGTAGGCCGCGTGCCCGTTCTTGTAGGGGTAGATGGACCCTTCGCCGTTGCTCCGCTTGACGCTCATGCCGCCTCCTCAGCGGTGGCGACGACGCGTGCGACGTACTCGTCGACCCAGGCGGGGAGAATACGGCGGTTGCGGCCGATGACGACCGAACGTATTTCTCCGGTGAGGACCAGCATCTTGGTCTTGGACAGGCCGAAGCCGAGCATCTCGGCGACCTCGGCGGTCGTGAACCACTTCCGCTCTATCGCGGTCATGGGGGAGGGCATGGGAGTTCCTTGTCTCGGCGGCGCGGGGCAACGTGCAGCCGTGCTGACTGGTGGGATGGGCGGTGGATGAAGCGATCCCGCGTGCGTGGTCCTCGGCGTTGGTAGCGCCGAGGACTGGTGCGGGTGTGTAGTGAGGCTGGGCCGGTGGGAACGGCTGTTGGCCTTGCAGCGCGGGTGGGCGGCGATGGGGCCGTGGCAGCGGGAGGAGACCTCCTACTGGCCGTCGGACGGTCCCTTGCGCAGTGGATCCCAGGTCGAGTTAGGGGCGGGGTACCACTCGGGTCCGGTGGTGTCCGGTCCGACGTCGACGCCCTGGGCTGCGAGGCGGTCGGCGATCTCGTCGTACTCGCGCTCGGCCTCTTCGAGCCGGGCTTTGGCGCCCTGCTCGATGTCGTGGGCGGTCTTCCACTCCTGCTCGGCCTTCTGGACGCGGTAGCCGGCCTCCTGCAGCTCGTAGTCCGGCTCGTCAGGGCCGGCGACTGCTTCGGTCATGAAGTGGGCGGCGGGGACGTTGAGGGCCTTGGCGAGGCCGACGACCTCGTCGAAGCGCAGCAGGCGGGTGCCGTTCTCGATCTTGGCGATCTGGGTCTGGTGGAACTTGAAGCCGAGCCGGGTCATGCGCTCGGCCAGGTCTTCCTGGGACAGGCGCGCGGCTTTGCGCAGGACCTTCATGTTGTGGGCCACCAGGGCCTCGCCCTCCAGGGGCGTGTAGCGGTGCGCGTGCGGACTGGACATGTCGGCCTCCCTCCGGCCCGGTCTCGACGCGCCGGGATGAAATAAAACGATACCGCATGAAGAACCCATGCTGCAAGCGGTTGAGTCGTTCGTTATGCGATCGTTACAGCGCCGGACCAGGCAACATGCTGGAATCGCATGCTCTAAGAATGCCAGGAGCGCTTGACTGGCGGGCAGGCGCCGTGATATCAATGTTCTCATCCCGCATTGGGATCCCAACCTGAGGTAGGTTGAGCGCCTGTCGAGACTGGCGCCGCACAGCACAAAGCCCCCGGCGCTACCAACACCGGGGGCCTGACGGAAACCACGCCACCGCCCATCCCAGGACAGTCAGCCAACGGCGGACCGGGTTGCCCCCCGGGACCCGCCGAGCAAGGAGTCTCCGTGAACGAGGGTACTGCCTCCAGGCACGGCCCCGCAGCCCCAGACCCGATCCCACCGGCCTGCACCCGGCCGCCCGTCGCACAGCCGGGCGGAGGCCACCGGCCACCCCAACCCGACGCCGCATCCCCGCTCCCCGCCCGTGTGCAGGCACCCGCACCGGACGGGTCGGAGGAGCCGACCAGGCCACCGGAGATACCCGACGTACCGCCGACCGAGGGCGATGAGCTGCTCAGGCGGCTGCAGGCGCTGATCGCACGGTTCGTGGTCCTGCCGTCCGAGGCGGCGCTCGACGCGACCGCTCTCTGGGTCGCCGCATCCCACCTGCAGGCCGCCTGGCAGCACGCCCCGCGCCTTGCAGTGGTCGGCCCGGCGAAGCGGTGCGGGAAGTCACGGTTGCTGGACGTGCTCGCCGAGACCGTCCACGGCCCGGTGCTGACCGTGAACTCCACCCCGGCGGCGGTCTTCCGGTCCATCACCGAGGAGCCGCCCACCCTGCTCGTGGATGAGGCCGACACGATCTTCGGCAGCCCGAAGATGGCCGAGAAGAACGAGGAGATGCGCGGCCTGCTCAACGCCGGGCACCAGCGCGACCGCTACGTCCTGCGCGTGGTCGGCAACGACCACACCCCGCACCGCTTCCACACCTTCGCCATGGCCGCCATCGCGGGCATCGGCGACCTGCCCGACACGATCATGGACCGGTCCATCGTGATCCGGATGCGGCGCCGCGCCGAAGGCGAGCGCGTCTCGCCGTACCGCACCAAGCGCGACAGCCCTGCCCTGCGCGCGATGCGCACGGACCTGGCCCGCTGGACCAAGCCCCTGGCCGACCAGGCACTGCGCCTGGAACCGCAGATGCCGGTCGAGGACCGCGCCGCCGACACTTGGGAGCCGCTGGTCATCATCGCCGACCTCGCGGGCGGCTCCTGGCCCCGCCGGGCACGGCAGGCATGCACACGCCTCGTCAACGCCGAGGCCGAATCCGAGGACGACCAGCCCAACGGCGCGCGCATCCTGGCCGACATCCGCCGGATCTTCCACGCCGCCAGCGACCCCGACAGTATCGCCACCGACCAGCTCCTGTTCGCCCTCAACGGCGACCCCGAAGCCCCCTGGGCCGAATGGGGGCGAGGCGGCCTGACCCCGCGCGGCCTCGCGAGCATGCTGCGCGAATTCGGCATCTCCTCCGGCAACGTCCGCATCAGCGACCACACCCAGCGCAAGGGCTACATGCGCAACAAGTTCGCCGACGCCTGGCGCCGCTACTGCCCCACCGTCCACCCCCTCGGCCCAACTCCGAGACAGGGCACCCCGCGCTGACCTGGCTTCCGCAGGACGCGTCCCCGCCGCAACGCCACAGCTGACAGGGCCGTGTTCAGCTTCTGAACACCCGCGCCGTTCAGAAACTGAACACCCACGCCGTTCAGACGCTGAACGGCGGCGCTCGGCAGCCACCGGTGCGGGAGGCGGGCCGGCCCGGGACGGCACACACCACCGTCTCGTGCCGTCCCAACCGTCCCTGCCGCATAACAGCAGCTCAGAGCCCTTTCCACTAGGACGGATCAGCGTCCCAAGACGGAACCGGTTCCGTACCGGTACGGCAGCAGCCCCTCCGCGCCACGGCACGCACCCACCGGGACTGCACCTGCCGTACCCGCCCTGACCTGCGGCTGCAACGGCCAAGACGCCAAGACGGATCTTCCAGCACACCCCTCGCCCGTAAGGACGTTCTCCCGCATGCCCACCACCTCCACCGGCGCGCACCCCGCCGCCACGGGTACCTTCGCCCGCACGACGATCACCGTCGTGATGGCGGTCATCGCCGCGCTCGCCTTCGTGTTCTCCTTCGGCAACGTCTGGGCCCTGGCGCTCCGGCTCGGCGTGCCCCGCCCGATCGCGCCCCTGATCGCACCGATGGTCGACCTGTCCGTCGTTGGCCTCCTCGTCGCCCTCCACCACCTCGCCGCCCACGGCACCGACCCCGCCCACCTGCGCTCCGCCACCCGCCTCATGCACCTGTGCGGCCTGCTCACCCTCGCCCTCAACACCGCCCAGCCCCTGCTCTCCAGGCACTACGGCCGCGCCGCCATCGACACCGTCGCCCCCGCACTCCTGCTCGGCTGGGGAACCGTCGGCCCCACCCTCCTCCGCCACCTCCACACACCACCCCACCCGACACAGGAGCGCCCAGGCCCTACGCCACCGGCGGAGGCCACCGCCCTGCCAGCCCAGCGAACAACGCCCACAGCAGCCATTCCAGCTCGGACTCCGCCGCCTGGGCAAGCCCATCGGGAGGGCACGCGCCCCGCTGCTCCGGGCAAGCGCACCGGACGACCACCCGCCGCAACCATGGACCAGCTGATCGGCATAGCCCGCCCCGCCGTCGCCGAGCACGGCGTCAGTACCGCCGTGGTCAAGAAGGCCCTGAAGGACGCCGGCACGCCCGTCGCCAGCGCCCGCTTCACCGCACTGATGCAGCACCTCAGGGACGAACACGCCTCCACCGCAGGTGTTCCGCAGCCGGAGCCCGAGCCAGCACGAGACCACCCTGCGGACGCCTGACGACAGCCACGTAGCCCAGCTCGCCCCGACTCGGCCTTGGTCGGCCGAGTCGGGAGGGTGGCCACATACGGCGCCGCCCGATCCGGATGTGCGGATCTCCCCAACCAGGGGACTTCCGCACATCCGAGCGCCGCTTGTCTACACCCCGAACGCGGCTCGGCCAAACCGCCACCCACCCGAACCATGACCGTGCAACGAGAGGACCCACCCCGTCATCCGCCGCACCACAAACGCCCCGCTGGAGAACACTGTGAAGCCCATCCCCGAGACCGAGGACGCCGACGAAAGCCCCGGGCCTGCCACCAAGGCCCGTAAACTGGCTGGTCTGTGGCGGCGAGCCTTCAACAACCCGGCTCCTGGCGGAGCCAGTTGTACCCAGTCTCCGATTGTTGGCCGGAGTCTGGGGTCCTCCGCCCCGGGGGTGGCGGAGGAGGCCCGGCGCGAGGGCACACCGGACGGAGAAGCAGGCGCCGGAGGTGGTCCCGGCCCGGACCAGCTCACCACCGTGCAGCGCAGCGTCCTCGCCGCCGCACACGCCGACGAGCAAGCCAGTGCCGCCCCACCAGCTGCCAGTCCCCCTGAACGCCCTGTCGGGGCGTCTGCGCCCGGCAGCGACGCCCGTGCCCGCGAGGCGGCTGCCGCATTCGTTCACGACAACATCCCCTCACTCGACGTGCCGCCGCTCCCGCTCCACCCTCAGGCCCAGGTGATGCTGCAGGGCAAGATCCGCCGGTTCAACGGCAAGCGCCGCCGCCTGCGTGTCGGGCCAGTCGGCTTCACCGAGTCCGAGCACGCCGAGCTGCTGTCCGCCGCCGAGCGCCACGGCTACGGGGACACGATCTCTGGCTACTTGGCGGATATCGCGCTGGCGTTCATCCGGGGCGCGTTCACCGTCGACCTGCCTCTGCACACCGACAGGCAGGAGGTGCAGGAGTTCCGCGCGAAGGTCCGGTACGAGATCAACCGGATCGGCGTGAACATCAACCAGATGGTCTACGTGCTGCACCGCGACGACCGGATCGAGCCGGACATCCGCGAATGCCTGGAGCGCCTGGACCGCATGCTCACCCACATCGCCCGCGCCCTCCTGCTCCCCACCGGACCCACCGTGCCGAGCGACGGGGAGGATGCGTGATCCCCTCGGTGAAGAAGCCCGGCGGCAACACCCGCGGCCTGCTGGCCTACCTCTACGGGCCCGGCCGCCACGACGAGCACCTCGACCCGCACGTCGTCGCCTCCTTCAGCCCCCTGGGCCTGCCCGACCCCGGCCGCGACCAGGACGCCACTCTCACCCAGCTCCGCGACGTCCTCGACGCCCCCGTCGCCTTGCGCAATGAAGGCTTCGGCAAGCGGGTTACCGGCCACGTCTGGCACTGCCCCGTGCGCACCGCACCCGGTGACCGGTACCTGTCCGACGCCGAGTGGGGCGAGGTAGCCCGGCGCATCGTGCACGCCGCGGGCATCGCCCCGGACGGCGACCCGCTGGCCTGCCGGTGGATCGCCGTGCGGCACGCTGACGACCACATCCACATCGTGGCCACCACCGTCCGCGAAGACGGCCGCCGCCCCAAGATCCACAACTGCGGCATGCGTGCCCAGGCCGAGGCCCGCCTCATCGAGAAGGAGCTGGGCCTGCGCCAGGTGGCACCCGGCGACCGGACCGGCGACCGCCTCCCGACGCAGGCCGAGATGCACAAGGCCGACCGCCTGGGCTGGGAGCAGACCAGCCGAGAATGGCTGCAACAGCGCATCCGCGCTGCGATTCCCCACGCCGCCGGCATCGACGAGCTGCTCGCCTACCTCCAGGCCGACGGAGTGGAGGTGAAGGTCAGCCGCTACCCCTCCGGCGACCTGCGCGGGTACGCAGTCGGCCGCCCCGGAGACCTGAAGGCCGATGGACAGCAGGTCTACATCTCCGGCAGCAAGATCGCCCCTGACCTGTCCCTGCCCAAACTCCAGGACCGGCTGGCCACCGGAATCCCCGAGGATCACCCGACCGCATGTCGCAACCGTCCGGGCGACCCGTGGCAGCGCGCCACCGACGCCCTCGACACTCTCCACGACCACCTCACCGGCACTGCCGACCGCGCCGTCGCGCAGGGCCAGATCACCGCCCTCGGCGAGATCATCGATGCCACCGCCCACACCGCGCCTATCGCACTGCGGGCCGAACTGCGTGCCGCCGGCGCTGCGTTCGCCCGCGCGCAGCGCTCAAGCGTCCGAGCCGACCACCACGCCGCCACCGGCCTCCGGTACGCCGCACGCGACATCGCCCACGCTGCCACCAGCCCCGACGGAGCAGCCCTCGACGTCCTGCTCACCACCCTGGTC
Organism: Streptomyces sp. IBSBF 2435; assembly: GCF_036815005.1. NCBI lineage: Bacteria > Bacillati > Actinomycetota > Actinomycetes > Kitasatosporales > Streptomycetaceae > Streptomyces > Streptomyces sp. IBSBF 2435. Next base: position 7,765 of record NZ_JAJSYW010000035.1, read on the forward strand.
TGGTCCGTCATCCTGGCCGCCCGCTGGCACCAGGCCCAAGGCCACCGCCAGCAGGCCGAAGCCGCCCGCGCCACCGTCACCCGGCTGCAAAGCGCCTACGACCGCGCAGCCGCCGAGCACCTCACCGCCCTCACCAACCGCCAACCCACCCTGGAGATCACCAACACCCTCGCAGGAGAAGTCCGCACCGCCATCCCCGACCACGCCGACCGCATCCTGACCGACCCCAACTGGGCCGCCCTGGCCACCGTCCTCGCCGACGCCCACGCCGCAGGCCACCGCCCCCGCACCCTCCTCGCCGAAGCCGCCGCCCGCCGCGAACTCGACACCGCCCGCCTCCCGGCCCAAGTCCTCCTCGGTCGCATCCAGCACACAGCCCGCAACCCCGCACCCAACCCCCAGGCCGAGGCCGCCCGCCTTCGCTCCCACAACGCAGGAAACCTCCCCCGCACCGGTCCACAGCCCGCAGCGGCAGCGAGCGCCACAATCGAATCGCGGCAGCGCCGTGGGCGCTGAAGCGACTACGCGCCCGAAGCCGAAGTCACAGGGCTCGCGGAGGGATCGAGGCGCCCGTCACTCACCCCTTCTCTGCGTATGGCTCCGAGCAGGGAGGGCGAGAGGACGTGATGTCCTGAGGATCTGGGACGAGATCACCCGTTACGTCGCTCGGCGCCCGTCGGCCAGACGACCTCTACGGGGAGGCCGAGGGCACGCGCCTCCTCAACGACGTCGGCGGTGCCTCCGCCTTTGGTACCGGGCGGCATGCCGTTCCAGACGGCGACGAGCCGGTCGGCACGGCGCAGCAGTTCGCTGTTGGCGGCTTCGTACGCCTCCCGGCCAGAGGTGGCGTGGTCCATCACCACCACCTCGGTGGCAGCGGCCAGGAGCCGGTCGAACTGCGCGGCGTGTGCAGCTTTGACCTTCGTCTCGCGGTAGTCGCGGGACGGGATCACGGCGACGAGGCTTCCGCCGGCGTCCAGGACGGCCTCGGCGAACAGGGAGTCCGAGCCGGCGGCGATGCAGGAGACGCCGACGAGTTCCCCGTCCGCCACCTCACGCATCAACTCGTCAAGGGCTGTGCGGACCAGGGGCACGGAAGTATCGGTGAGGTCCATGTGGCCGGTCACGGCGAGGATGGTCACAGCGTTCCTTCTCAGTCGGCGAGTTGCTCGCGGAGCCTAGCTCGCGCTTCCCGTACGGGTGCCGACGTTCCGTGCCCCACCGTGTAGGCGTACAGCTCGGCCATGCCTTCTCGTACGCGTCCGGAGTGGACGCGCTCGGCGACATCGCAGGCTGCGTGGGTTTCTGTTACGGCCGCGGTGAGGTCGCCGGAGAGGAAGTAGACCTCGGCCAGACCGAGGCGGTCGAGCGCGTGTGACCTGCCGGCCTCCGGTCCCCGGCGGGTGAGTGCGGTGCGGATCTGTTCTTCGGCCTGCCCTGCGTGGAGCCGAGGATCGCGCCGGGCGAGTTCCAGGAAGCGACCGCCGGTGACGCCCGCCAGTTCCGCTTCGTCGAAGTAGCCGATCCAGTACGGCTCATCGAGGCCGCCATCCGCAAGTGCGTGGCGGGCTTGTTCGGTGGCCCGGTGGAACGCCGCGGTCCTGCCCAGTGCGGCCAAGGCCCATGCCTCCCGCGTGTGGAGCATCGCACGGAGCCGCGGTCCGGCTTCGTCACGGACACCCTCCTGGGCGAAGCGGACGAGTTCGAGGGCGTCTGTCGGGCGGGCCGCGTAGAGCAGCTGGCGAGCCATCCCGGCCAGGGTGTTGGCGCCCCAGAGGCGGTCGCCCGCAGCGTGGGCGGCCCGCAAGCTGAGCCGGTAGTAGTCCTGTGCCCGCCGTTGCAGCCCCGAGTCCCAGGCCATGCTGGCGGCTGTACCGGCAAGCTGCGCCAGCACCGCGTACAACCGCTGCTCGACGAGCGGTGCTTGATGTTCCTGGAGGAGAGCGGCCACTTCTTGCAGCTGGCCGAGAACCGCCCGGCGCCGCAGCCCACCGCCGTACTTGTGGTTCCAGGTGCGGAACGCCTTCGCTGCCTCTTCGAGCTGCTCGACATCGCGCACCCCCAATCGGCCGGGGCGGCTTCGGCGTGAGCCCTTCTCACCGGGCAGCATCCAGCCTTCCAGCGAGTCGAGCAGAAGCGGTCCTGTCATCACCGTGGCCGCGATCGCTCGGGTGAGCGCGCGTCGGTCCATGGTGAGGTCGGCGCGGGTGAGTTGGTCCGCCAGCTCGACTGTGCCGACGTTCTGCCACGGACTGTCCATGCGGGCTGTCACCTCGGGAGATTCGGGGCGATCCGGTTCGGCCTCCTCCGTTTCCCAGGGACGGGTGGCGAGGCCGATGAGCTCGCCAGGAATGTGCAGGCCGTCGGCGATACGGCTCAGCACGTCGTACGAGACGACGCGCGTCTGCCCGTTCATGATGGTGGACACCTTGCCGGGTGTGAGTCCGCACGCCAGTGCGATGCGGTTCTGGGACAGGCCACCGTGCTTCTTCAGGAGCCTGAACACCTCGGCGAAGTCGTGTTCAGCCAGCGCCTGACGCATATCGGCCCTGGTCAGGACGTCCGCGGACATCGGTGTGGCGTTCACCAGCCACCTCCAGAGGTGTGCGGCATCCCGGCTTCCGGCCGGGACAGCGGTGTTACCGCCTCGGTAATCCCCAACGGTCATGGTGGCGAAGCGGTGTGAGCGCAACGCTACTCACAGACACCGATCGCCGAAACCGAGTGGGGAAACGTCATGCTCAACCTGCCTTGTTGCGGGCCGCCTTCGCCCCGTGGGCTGCGTCATCAGAGCCGCGCCGGCGAGGCGAACGGCCAGTGAAACTCAACGGCCGCGTCATCGCGCCGCAGCAGGCCGCGAGCTTGCACGCACGGAGTGCCGTTCCGGCCGTCGTCGGCGCGGACGCGGAGGGTCCAGGCGACTTCACCCTTCGTCGCCCCGCGGCGCCGGCGGAGAGGCTCGTCCGCGCCCGAGGAGAAGGGCTGGCTTCATGACCGAAACCGCGCGCGTGACGATGGAGGCCACGCCTACGGCTCCCGTTCCAGCGCCGTCCGAGCCGATCTGCGACGAGTTCGCGGTGCAGGTCACCGGCGCTGCCTCGACGGGCGGCACTTTTGAACGGGATCTCGATGGCCGATGGGTGGGGCGGCTTCGCCGTATAAGTGCCGCCAAACTGCGCGCCTGGAACCTGGTCTCGCTTATGGACGATGTCCAACTCCTGGTCAGCGAACTGGTCACCAACGCCCTGCGGTACGGCGAGGACGGCGAGATCGCGTTCCGCCTCGTGATCACCCTCCAGGGCGTGCTGATCGCGGTGAACGACGGCTCCAGCCACCGCCCGCGTCTGAGCGACGTCGACGAGGCGAGCGAAACCGGCCGCGGCCTCTTCCTCGTCGCCTCAATCGCCGACGACTGGGGAGTGAGCCCTGACGGCACGACCACGTGGTGCACGCTGCGCGTACCCGGGCCGCGGTGAGGACGGTGCAGACTCATCCGCCCTTCGCGTCCACGCACACGGAGACAAGCGCCGACGTATAGCCGCACGCACGCGAGATAACGCTCCGCTTTGCACGCGAAGCGCGACCGCCCAGTGCTCCGCGTTCCCCAGCCCGTAGGCCGTCCATCGTCCAGCACCGCACAGGACGCCGAACGAGCCGAACGTCGAGCGGGACCTTCGGCCTACAGCCCGATGGCGCGGAGCCGCACCCACCAGCGCACGCCCTCACCTCAAGGAGATCGCGATCAACGAGGAGCAAGCTGCCCAGGCTCCGCAGCCTGTGGACGCAGTCGAGCAGCCGAAGCCGTGGAGCACACCGGGTTTGTGGACGATCACCACGACGTCCGGCTTCGCGACGTCCGGCTATCTGCCTGACTGGGCGGAGGACGATCCGAGCGAGGCCGGCGTGCCGCTGGACCAGCTGCCGCTCCGGCTCGGCGGCATCAACCACCGGAACTTCTTCGAGGGCCCGATGATGCCCCTCACCACCACCAACAGCAGAGACGACGCGGAGGAAGACGCGGTCTTCGCGGGAAGCATCGACTGCAACCCCTACGACACCGACACACACCTGTGCGTACCCGTCGTGAACATCCAAGTCAGTGCCGACCACTGGATCCTCGGCCTGAACCCACAGGAACTCGCCGGCATCGCGTCGAAGCTGCGCGCCCAGGCCGACTTACTCCACGATGAAGTCCTGCCTGCGCTCGTCGCCGCCTGTGAGGACTGGTTCGCCCAGCATCCGGAGCAACCGCTCCCCACGTCAGTCCTGCCGCCAGGGCTGACCCAGGTAGAGGCCACCGCACCGCCCTCATTGCCGCCCCACCCTGTTCGTCACACCGATCACCCCGAGAGACGTTGAAGTGCCCGCCCGCCGCCGTACCCGGCCGAGCAGGCTCCACCAAGAGCCCGAGGCCGTCACATGGGCACGCGAGAAGGCCGGCCTGACCAAGCGGGCACTCGCCGACATGATCGGCATCAGCGAGCAGCTGATGGGAGAGATCGAATCCGGCTGGCGCAGCGCCACCCCAGCCAACCTGATCAAGATCGCCACCGCGCTGAACTGCCCGATCGTCGTGCTGGAGCGCAAACGCACAGCGGCCGTTGACTGAGTACGCCTCGGGCTCTGCCACGGTTCCGGGCCGAACGGGCCTCGGTTCCGCACCCCAGAGTAAGAAAACCTCTGGTCAGCGGCTGCGGCGTACTGCAACGGCTCCGCGGGTACCGCACAGGAACGAGAAGCGCTCAGGCCGCGGCTTCGCCAGGGTCTTTCTCTTCCGAGGCGACGTCCAGAAAGCGGCCTAGGTGTATTGGCTCGGAGCGTTGTTGACGCGGGTGATGGGCGGGTGTCCGTCGAGTGCGGTGTGGCAGCGGTGGTGGTTGTAGGTGTGGAGGAAGTCTGTCAGGGCCGCTGTCCGCTCGTCGTTGGAGGTGTAGGGCCGCAGGTAGGCCCATTCGTCGAGCAGGGTGCGGTTGAAGCGTTCGACTTTGCCGTTGGTCTGCGGGCGGTAGGCGCGGGTGAGTTTGCCTGTGGCGCCGAGGTCGGCCAGTGCCTGCTTGAACAGGGTGCTTTTGCGGTAGGACCAGGCGTTGTCGGTCAGGACGCGCTCGATGCGGGTGATGCCGGCGGTGGCGAAGAACGCTGCGGCTCTGCGGAGGAAGGCGGCGCAGGTGGCGGCCTTCTCGTCGGGGTGGACTTCGCTGTAGGCCAGGCGGGTGTGGTCGTCGACGGCGGAGTGGATGTAGTCGAAGCCGGTGATGCGGCGCCGGTCAGGACAGGCTTGTCGGCCGCGGGTGCGCCAGCCGCCGCCGTCGGGGATGCGGCCGAGTTTTTTGACGTCGACGTGGATCAGTTCGCCGGGCCGGTCGCGTTCGTAGCGGCGGATGACCTGCCCGGTGGGCCGGTCCATCCAGGCCAGGCGGTTCAGGCCGTGGCGGATCAGGACGCGATGCACGGTGGAGGCGGGCATGCCCAGGATCGGGCCGATCCGGGCCGGGCCGAGTTTGCGGGCCTGGCGCAGCTCGCACACGCGGGCCTCGATGTCCGCGGCGGTGCGGTGCGGGGTCCTGCGTGGCCGGCTGGAGCGGTCGTGCAGACCCGCCTCGCCCTCCGCCCGCCAGCGGCCGACCCACTTGTGGGCGGTGGTCCGCGAGATCCCCATCTCCGCTGCGACATGCGCGACCGGCCGGCCGAGCGGACACGCTCAACAAGGATCCGTCTGCCATGAACGGTCAGCCGGGCATTACGGTGGGACACGAAGACCTCCGTGCGTGGTGTGGAGCCTAGACACCTCCACCACACCGGAGGTCTTCGCCATGATCAAGCACCGGCACGTGTCAACAACGCTCGTGATCAATACACCAGTCCCGCCGAAAGGACAAATAGGGCCTCTCATTCCAAACCAACGGTCGCTGAAGGGTTACTACACCCTGCCTCGAATGTCCTTGCTAGAGTCAAGGTGCGCTGAGGCCCTTCTTGTTGGACACCGCCTTACGACCCGACTCCTGGAGCGACACTCCCGATGACGGATTCTGCTGGCCAGGGGCCGGTGCCCGTTCAAGCCCAGCGGTTGATCGGACGCGATCAATATCTCCGATCCATCACGGATTTGATACGACGTTCGACAACAGGGCGTTTGCCGCGGAGTGTACGCCAGCCGGTGATCGTGGTTGAGGGCGCCCGCGGGAGCGGCAAGACCATGCTGCTCGGTGCCGTGCGAGAGTGGCTTGCGGACTTAGCGCCCCACGCTCACGTCAATTTCGCCCGTTTCGACAGCTCAGTCGGTGCGCCCGAAGTACTGTCCGCCCTCGCGTTCCAGCTCAACCGGCGCTATCCAGTGTACGGGACCTTGGGCTTCCCCCGGCTGCTCGTGGGGATCGAGGTACTGCAACAGGAGCTGGACCCGAACCACCGGGAACGGGCCCGCGACGCAGTGATCAACACGCTTCGGCAAGCTCGGGATCTGGAGACATTGCAAACGGCACTCAAAAACATGGGCGGCGCAGCAATTGACGTGGTCCAGTCGAGCACCGGCTTACCGATAGTCAACGCAGTCAGCTGGCTGCCCGACTGGGCATCCAAGGCGGCCGTACGTCAGCTAGTGAAAGGGCAGCGCAGCCGACGGATCCTGCTCGGCGACTACCAGGACTGGTACGGGCACCGGGGACGGCACCTCCGGCAGGACTCGGTTGACGTGCTCATAGACCTGCACCAGTGGCACGCGAACCCTAACGTGGACGACAATCGGCGCAAGGTTGCCCAACTGTTGTCCGACGCATTCGTGACTGACGTGGTCGAGGGGTTTCATAGTGCCCGCCGGACCAGCGAGCTCTCGCTCAACTGCCTGGTAACGCTCGACGACGCTGATACTGAACTCGGAGTCCGGTTCACCAGTGACCTGGCAGAGGCGCTCCGAGGGGCGAACGAGCGGGTGCAGTCGGACCCCATCCCGCTCACCGTGGTCGCTGCCAGCCACGGCAGGCTGCTCTCCGCAGCGGACGAGCTGATCGAGGTGGACCCTCACGGCAGCTGGTCACCCCCGGAGGCTGGGCCCCTTGCCCCCTGGCTGCGACTGCGCCTTGCCGACTTCAGCACGCAAGAGGTCGGCAGCACCCTCACTGACCGGATACATCGGCAGGGCAATGACGCCCAACTCAAAATGATGCTGATGCAACTGACCGGCGGGCACCCAGCCTCCGTTCAACTGCTCATCCGAGCCCTAGCACACGACCCCATCCTGTGGCGTGAGCCGGCTCGGCTGCTGGAGCGCCCATCACCCGAACTGGCGCGCGAGCCAATTGGCGTCGGCGCCGCTTCCGGCTCGCACACCCTCGCAAGAGAGTTGATACGGGTCTTGCTGGGCAGCATCCCGGAATCCAACGAACACCTCACCGACCTGATGATCTGCGCGGCGGCGACCTCCCGACAGGACGCCTTGACCTTCATCACGGACAACGAGCCATTGTTGGTCGGCGGCCAAGCCCGATTCGACGCGGACATCGATCCCGTGCTGTGGCCAACTGTTCCCAGCGCCTCGTCCGAGCTGCTGCGTCGGCTCCTGCTGCGCGGCTTGGCCCTGAGTGAGAGCGGGCTGCTTCCGATGGTGTCGGGTCTGCCCGACACTTCGCCCACGAGCACCAGGTGGTCCGTGGCATTCAGCAGACTTCAACAGCTCGGTGGAGACGACGAACTCTATTATACCTTGGCTCTGGGCGACTTGGCCGAAGTCACCCGGCAACTGGACGCGCTGGTCGGCAGCGAACCGTCGGCACTCTGGCTCGAGCGGCTGGCCCGCGTGACCGCGGCACCACGCCGCCCGGGTCGGCCGACAACCGCGCCTGGCACGCCACTGGAGGAGATGCGTGCCCTGGCAGGGAGCACTACTGCGGCGAGTCAGGCACCCGGCCCGCTGGCGGACCTGGTCGCCGCCTGCTGGATAACCGCCGACCCTTTTGTGGGCAACCAGCGCCATAGTCTTCACCTTCACATCGCCCAGGAACTCAAGACGCTGGCCAGACGCTGGCCGCAGGACAGCGATCCTCTTTACCAGGCCGCTCGTCGTTACGAAAGCCAAGCCATCCATTGGGCCTGAAACCTGCACTCGAACATCCGAAAAGGTATAGGAGCCACATAAAATGGCTAACCCGCACTCTGGAATGAGTGTGTTGCCTCCAACTCACGGAAGCAGGCGGCGTAGGCAGCGCCAGTATGTGCTGGCCGGCCTCGCGACGCTCGTTCTGATCGGCAGCGCGATCTGGGTGAGCAAAACTCAGTTCAACGGAGAAAAATCCTGGTGCGGTGGGTCCGGCTCGGGTCTGAGCCGGATAAGCGGCGAATGCGTTGGAGTGACCGATGGCTCTGGCGGCTATTATTTCAGCAGCGATCTCAAGCCGGTCGAGAAGCTGATCGCGACAGCGAACGAAACGGCTCTGAAAAGCGGCAAGCCGGTGGTGACGGTGGCCTTGCTGGAGCCAATCACTGTGAACGGCACCAGCGCTCTGACCGCCACCGAGATCCGCAATGCGATCGAGGGTGCCTACACAGCCCAGGTCCGGGCCAACACCACACGGGTAGCCGGCGACGAGACTCCCCTGATCCGGCTGGTACTGGCTAACGAGGGCGGCCATGAGGATCAGTGGCCACAGGTGGCGGCCCAACTCGAGAGCATGATCGACAGTCCGCAGCCGTTGGTTGCCGTAGGCGGCCTAGGCGTGAGCACGACGGAAACCCTCAGGGGAGCACAGGAGTTGAGCTCACACCACATCCCGACCGTGGGCGCGATCAACACCGCCGATCAGCTGAACAGCCAGAGTATTCCAGGCTTCATCCGTGTGGCCGCAAGCAATCAGCAGGCTGTGACAGCGCTTAAGAGCTACCTCGGTGGCCTGCAAGACACGAAATCGGCGATCATGGTGTTCGATTCCAACTCCGACATGCACTCCAGTCCTGACCTGTTTACCGCATCCCTGCGCAGTGACCTGCAAGCTACGTTCACCAAACTGTTGGAATTTGCTCCACAGGGCTTCGTGGGCCTCTCGGGAAAAAACTCGGCCAACCCCGACCTGTTCTCTTCCATCACCACCAACATCTGCGCGGTCAAGCCGAGCGTGGTCCTTTACGCAGGGAGATCCGTCGACCTGTCCGGTTTCCTCGCGTCCCTCGAACGTCGGGTATGCGCCGATACGCCGATCACCGTGGCTACCGTCGGAACGAATCTCAACGCCTTCATCGCCCAAGCGGACACGCTGCGCAGCAGTAAGATCACCCTGATCTACTCAACTCAGACTGCCTCCCCCGACTGGCTCGCCAATTCTCCCGACACCCCAACGCACTTCGCAGACTTCGCCGCGGAATTCAACTCGCACCACTTCCCGAAAGCCGACCTTACCGACGGCGGCACCATTGCGGCCCACGACTCGATCCTGACTGCGGCACGCGCCATCCGCCTCGCCACCCAGAACGGATCCACCCCGAAAGCCTCCGACGTGTTCAGCCAGGTCCTGAACTTGAACAACCAGTTCATCGTGCCCGGCGCGGGAGGCGACCTAAGCTTCTCCTACCACCCCGGCGCAAACGGCTCCGAGAGCAGCGACCCCATCGGCAAGCCTCTCCCGCTCATCACCGTTCCGCGGCTGCCTACGCCGACACAGAGACAAGACACCTACGTCACCACCCATTAACCTCGTTCTTTCGTGACTGTCCGCCTGCTGGCTTGGTGGGCGGTTTCAACTGAGTGGGCTGGCGGCAGGCGTGGTGGCTGCCCGGCTGTCGCGTCGGGTGGGTGCCGGGTTCCACTGCTCCGGATGCTGGCGACTCGTCGTGGTGGTGCTTCGTTGCTGATCAGCCGGGGCCGGCGGTGTTTGGAGGCGGTCGAACACGGTGGTGATGGCCGAGGTTCAGGGCCAGTGGCGGGCCAGCCGGAGCCAGCGTCGGCGGCCGGTGGAGACGAGCCGTGCCGCGGCGGAGAACAGTCGCAGCCGCAAGCGTTTGGGTTCCAACCTGCGGGTTTCGCCCGGCAGCGCGCATCGGCATCCAGGCCAGCAGTTCGAGGCCGATCTGGACGCCTTTCAGCCAGGCCTGGTTCTGGGCGGTGTCGTGCAAGGGAAGGTTGCGCAGCTCGGTGTCGCGGGCTGCGCGGATGCGGTCCTCGGCGCGGGCGCGCTGGCGGTGCCGCAGTTCCAGGGCCGCGATCGGGGCGCCGCTTGTGTTCGTTGCGAAGCAGGTGATCCGCATGCCGTACGTCGGTAAACCGCAACTGGGCACCGGGATGGGGACGTTCCTTGCGGACGACCAGCCGTATGCCCTGCGGCCAGCCGGTGAGGACGTCGCCTGCGAGTTCGGCGACCCATGCCCCGGCACGTACCATGCCGTCCGGTTCGACGGCCGGCGTCCAGACGGTTGCCGGGACTCGCAGGACAGCTTGACGCCCATGCTCGTCACAGGCACCGAAGTCCTGGTAGTTCTGCTGCGCCTCTATGAACGAGACCTGGTTCGCTCCGCCTGCAGCGGTCGGCCAGCGGAACTGGCCCCCGTCATCCTCCCAGAAGCAGACGGGGCAGATATCGAAGGAGCCGGGCATCTCGTCGAGGACGCGGTGCCCGCAGTGGGGGCAGGGGTAGCGGTCGCTCACCCCAGGGGGGACCTTGGAGGCCCGGCTCTGACGCCACACATTTCGCTTCCTCCGCCCATCTGATCAGTCCGCAGACAGTCCGCAGGACACCCGTATACCGCCGTCGGAGGCCAACGCACGCCAACGCCAGATTGCCTGGTCAGAGCCCTGATCGGCGCTCCGCCGCAGGTCAGGTCCGGCCCGGATACGTTCCGCTTCAACGTGTAGCGCCGATGTCGTGCGGAGCCTGCCAAATTGGTCGACGGAGCTCGGAGGGGAGCGCACAGGCGTGGTGGGCGCTGAAGCGGGTGTCAGCTGTGAAGCTTTCTTCGACGGATGACCCGAGCCTGCGGGGCGGGCTGTACAGCAGCGAAGTACAGCAACCCGCATGTCCAGCAATGCCCTCCGGCACGCCTGGCACCACTTCCGACCTGCACAGATGACCTCAGCGACCATCCTGCCCGTAGTTCGCATCGAGGGGGTCAGGGGTTCGAATCCCCTCAGGTCCACAACAGAGTCGTTCTTGAGCTGATTCAAGAAGGACCGACGAAATCCCACCGACCATGAAGGTCGGTGGGATTTCGTCATTTTCGAGGTCGGTTCGGGCCTGCCTGTCGCAGCGGACCCGTAGCGATGTGCGGTCGCGGGTCGAGGCGGACCACTCACCTGGCGTCGCGCGGGTGCGCGGGCACCCGGCGGGACCCCAGGGCGGCCTCGCCTCCTCACGGGTTACCCGGAGTGCTTCACGGCCGGACGCGTAGGCGGTCACTCGTACGTCCTTCGTACGTCGTACGAGCAACTGGTCGTACGACGTCGCAACGGCGGCCTGTCAGGGAGGCGTTGAGGCGGGCATGTGAGCTGCGCCACAAGATGGCGGTGCGGAAATAATCTGATGGCCGTAAGAGCTTGAGATTTCAAGATCTTATGAGGGAGTCGATATGTCGGCAGACGCAAGTCCTGCGCCTATTGCGACGTCCGCGGTACCGGCCGTCGCCGGTGTCCGTACCAAGGTGCGAGTTCCGTTGCGCTTCCCCGACGGGTGGGAGACTGCCGCGGACGTTTTCACCTTCACCGGCCTGGCCGACGGCAAGGAGCACCTGGCGCTCGGGATCGGCGAATACGCGAACGTGGCCGTGCCGCTGGTGCGGCCGCATTCGGAGTGCCTCACCGGCGACGTCTTCGGTTCGCAGCGCTGCGACTGCGGCCCGCAGCTGCGCGAGGCGGTGGAGCGTATCGGCGAGCGTGGCGGCTATCTGCTGTATCTGCGTCAGGAGGGCCGGGGCATTGGCCTGTACGCGAAACTCGACGCATATGCGCTGCAGGACGACGGCCTGGACACGTACGAGGCGAACCGCGCTCTGGGGCGAGGTGAGGACGAGCGCGACTACACGGCCGCGGCCCAGATGCTGACCGCTCTCGGTGTGGGTGCGATCCGGCTGTTGAGCAACAATCCCGACAAGGCGCGGCAGTTGGCGCAGTTCGGTACACAGGTGGCCGAGCGAGTGCCGACCGGTGTGCACGTCTCCGACGCCAATGTCCGCTACCTGCGGGCCAAGGTCGAGCACACCGGCCACACCCTGGCCCTGCCGGCCTGAAGCGGTCATTGCCCCTGCGCTGTCGCCGCCGCAAGGGCGACGCCTTTCGATGGCGGCGCAATAGGCGACGGAACGGCTGCGTGGGGCACGCTGTGGCTGCCCGGCGGGCGCGTGACACGACCCACGATCGAAACGGTGGCGTTTCGATCGTGGGTCGTCTACGCTCTAGGTGTACGACATCGTTTCGATGGCGGCATCGGACGGCTGAGCCCGTGGCGTCAGCGCGGCACAGGAGGAGGCCGTACGCTGTTGCCGCCCACCAGCGGATTCGGAGGACAGGACATGACGGCTCAGGCATCTGCCGCACGTCGTACCCGCCTGACCCCCGAGCGCGAGCGGGAACTGTACGAGGCGGTCGTCGAGCTCCTGCGGGAGGTCGGGTACGAGGCGCTGACCATGGACGCGGTCGCCGCCCGTACGCGGTCGAGCAAGGCCACCCTCTACCGCCAGTGGAAGGGCAAGCCGGAGCTTGTCGCCACCGCGCTGCGGCACTCCAAGCCGGTGTCGCTCGCCGACATCGACACCGGGTCGATCGCGGGCGACCTGCACGAGCTCGTCCGGTGCCACGACGAGAACGAGGCCAAGCGTGACCAGGAGCTCATGCGCGGACTCGCGCATGCCGCCTTCCGGAACGAGGACCTTTTCCGCGCCCTGCGGGAATTGCTGATCGAACCGGAGCTGGTCAGTTTCCGCGTCCTGGTGCAGCGCGCCGTGGACCGCGGCGAGCTGGCTGCCGACAATCCGGCGCGTGACTTCATCCCGCACATGCTGTTCGGCGGCGCAATGGCGCGTCCAATCCTCGAGGGCGTCGACGCCGATCCCGATTACAGCCACAGATACATCGACGCCGTGGTGGTCCCCGCCCTCGGCCTGTCGTAAGTCGCATCAAGAAAGCTGATCAGCGTGTAAGCACACCGTTGCGTCGGTCCGGCATGCCCCGACGGCACTGCGCCTCTTCCGACTATCCCTCTGACCCGCCCCACCTGACACGCCGCTCTCGTCGTCGGGCTGGTTCCACACGCCCATTTTCGCCCCTTCCTGACGGGAGCCCCTGCCTCCATGGCCACTTTCCTCTACAAACTGGGCCGGTTCGCCTTCCGGCGACGGCGATACGTCGTCCTCGTCTGGGTCGCGCTGCTGGGCCTCGCAGGAGTCGGCGCCGCGACCGCGCCGTCCGCGCCGGCCGACAATTTCACAGTGCCCGGCACCGAGGCGCAGAAGGCGTTCGACCTGCTGCATGAACGTTTCCCCGGGACCAATGCCGACGGCGCGAGCGCGCGCATCGTCTTCAAGGCGCCCGGCGGCCAGAAGGTCACCGCCGGGCCGAACAAGGCGGCAGTGAAGCAGGTCGTCGCCGAACTGGGGCACACCCCGCAGAAGGCCACCGCTGCCGATCCGTACACCGCCGATGCGGTCAGCAAGGACGGCACCACCGCCTATACGACAGTCACCTATGAGGTGAAGTCCGCCGAGATCACCGATGCCACGCATAAGGCGATCGAGGATGCGGCCCAGCACGGCAGGGACGCCGGACTGACCGTGGAGGCAGGCGGTACCGCGTTGCAGGCGTCGCCGTCGACCGGCAACAGCGAGGCAATAGGTGTCGGCATTGCCGCCGTCGTACTTCTGATCACGTTCAGTTCACTGGTCGCCGCAGGGCTGCCGCTGCTGACCGCAATCATGGGTGTCGGCGTCGGTATCGCGTCGATCACCGCGCTGGCGAGCACGTTCGGTCTGTCCAGCACGTCGTCCACACTCGCGTCGATGATCGGACTGGCGGTCGGCATCGACTACGCCCTCTTCATCGTCTCGCGTCACCGGCATGAGCTCATGGAGGGCCGGGACGGTGAGGACGCGGCCGGGCGCGCGGTCGGCACAGCCGGGTCCGCGGTGGTCTTCGCGGGGCTCACCGTGCTCATCGCGCTGGCCGGACTGTCGGTCGTCAACATCCCGATGCTCGGCAAGATGGGCATGGCGGCGGCGGGTACCGTGGCGCTCGCCGTACTGATCGCCCTCACCCTGATACCGGCGCTGCTCGGCTTCGCCGGACCCAAGGTGCTGACCCGCAAGGCGCGCAAGGGCCGGGCGGTCGCCGACGGCAAGCCCAACATGGGAACGCGCTGGGCGCGGTTGGTGGTGCGGCGGCGTGTTCCGTTCCTGCTGGCCGGAGTGGTCGCGCTGGGGCTGGCGGCCATCCCGATGAGCAGCATGCAGCTCGGGTTGCCCGACGACGGCTCGCAGCCGGTCAGCACCACGCAGCGCAGGGCCTACGACATGCTGTCCGACGGTTTCGGGCCGGGCTTCAACGGGCCGCTCATGGTCGTGGTCGACGGCGCGCACAGCGACAGTCCCAAGGCGGCGGCGCAGCAGGTCAAGAAGACGATCTCCGGCTTCGCCGACGTCAAGGCGGTCACCGAGCCGGCGTTCAACCCCAAGGGTGACGCCGCGACGCTCAGTGTGGTGCCGGTGTCCAAGCCGAGTAGCGCGCAGACCGAGGACCTGGTGCACGTCATCCGCGGCCATTCGGGTGAGTTCACGAAGGCCACCGGCGCCGAGGTGCTGGTGACCGGTACCACCGCGATGAACATCGACGTCTCACAGCGGCTCAACGACGCCCTGCTGCCCTATCTGGCGCTGGTCGTCGGCCTGGCCTTCCTGCTGCTGATGATCGTCTTCCGCTCGGTGCTCGTGCCGCTCAAGGCCGCGCTCGGGTTCCTGCTGTCGGTGCTTGCCGCACTGGGCGCGGTCGTGGCGGTCTTCCAGTGGGGCTGGCTGTCCGGCCTGATCGGGGTGGAGCAGACCGGACCGATCATGAGCATGATGCCGATCTTCATGGTCGGTGTGGTGTTCGGCCTCGCCATGGACTACGAGGTCTTCCTGGTCACCCGGATGCGGGAGGCCTACGTCCACGGGGAGACGCCGCAGCAGGCGGTCGTGACGGGATTCACCCACGGTGCACGAGTGGTGTCCGCCGCGGCCGTCATCATGATCAGCGTCTTCGCCGGATTCATCGGATCGTCCGAAGCGATGATCAAGATGATGGGATTCGGCCTGGCCATTGCGGTGGCCTTCGACGCGTTCATCGTTCGTATGACCATCGTGCCCGCGGTACTCGCACTGCTCGGGCGTGCCGCATGGTGGCTGCCCCGGCGGCTGGACCGCGTGCTGCCCAATGTCGACGTGGAGGGCGAGCAGTTGCGCAAGACCCTCACCGAGCAGCCGCGGTCGGCTGCCGAGGAGGAACGCGAGCCGGCTGTGATCTGAGCCGTATCTCATTCGCGAGGGTGAGTGCCCTGCCGGCCGGTTCGTTCTGCATGTGCGGACCACCGGCGGGGCAGTCCTGCGGCATGGCGGGGTGCGGGTGAGTCGCGGGGCGCCGGGTTGACGCCCCGCCGTCCTGACGTCAGCTCAGGACCGGCTGCTGTGCGCCGTTCTCGAAGCTCAGCAGCCACTGCTTGCGCTCGATGCCGCCGCCGTAGCCGGTCATGCTGCCGTTGGCGCCGACCACCCGGTGGCAGGGCACGATGATGCTGATCGGATTCTTCCCGTTGGCGAGGCCGACCGCGCGGGAGGCGGTGGGCTGGCCCAGGACCGCGGCGAGTTCGCCGTACGAGACGGTCGCGCCGTAGGGGATCTCGCGCAGGGCTGCCCACACCCGGTGCTGGAACGGGGTGCCCGAAGTCGACAAGTCGATATCGAAGTCCGCGACTTCGCCAGCGAAGTACGCACTCAGCTGCTCGGCGGTACGGGCGAGGACCGGGACGTCGGTGGCCGTGACCCGAGGTCCGAAGGTGTCCTGCGGCGGGATGTGCCGGTGCTCCGTCATATACAGGCCTGCGAGGCCACCCTCCCGGGTGACCAGGGTCAGTAGGCCGATCGGACTGTCCATGATCGTATGAGCGGATGCGGTGAGGGTCGCCGCCGTGGCTGTGCGAGCCGTCGTCGTCATCGTGAAGCGCCTTCCGGTTGCGGGTGATCGGCGGGCAGGACGTTGACCGGATGGTCGCCGGTTGCCCACAGGTATTGCGTCGCGTAGGCACGCCACGGCTGCCAGGCCGCGGCGTGCCGGGTCAGTGCCGCGGGTGTGGCGGGCAGGCCGAGGTCGCGGGCGGCGTAGCGGACTCCCAGGTCGGTCGGCAGGAAGGCGTCGGGGTCGCCGAGCGCCCGCATCGCGATCGTCTCGACCGTCCACGGCCCGAAGCCCGGCAGGGCCGTCAGCTGCGCTCTCGCGCGCTGCCAGTCGCTGCCGACGTCCAGGTCCAGCCGGCCGCCCTCCAGGGCGCCCAGCAGCGCCGCCAGGGTGTCCCGGCGGCTCTGCGGCATCGCCAGCGCCGCCGGGTCGTGGCCGGCCAGGGCGGCGGGCGAGGGGAAGAGGTGGGTGAGGCCGCCGGCGGGATCGTCGACGGCGTCGCCGTAGGCCGCCACCAGCCGCCCGGCGTGGGTACGGGCGGCGGCCGTTGAGATCTGCTGCCCGAGCACCGCGCGGACCGCGAATTCCGGTCCGTCCGTCACCCGTGGCACCCGCCGCCCCGGCGACTTGGCGACCAGCGGCGCGAGCACCGGGTCGGCGGACAGCAGCGCGTCCACCGCCAGCGGGTCGGCGTCCAGATCGAGCAGCCGGCGGCAGCGGCTGATCGCCTGCGCAAGGTCGCGCCAGTCGGTGAGCCACAGCCGGCAGCCGATGTGATCTGCCAGCGGCCGCAGCTCGACGATGCCGGCGCCGTGCGGCAGGCGGACGGTGCGGCGGTAGGCGCCCGCGCGCCACTCCTCGACGCCGGGGACGGCGGTCGCGGCAAGGTGCCCGAACAGGTTGTCCGGGGTGAGCGGGCGGCGGAACGGCAGTCGCAGCGCGATGGAGCCCGCGGTCGCCGCGGGGCGGCCCTTGGCCACCCTGGCGCGCAGCTCGCCCGGCGCAAGGGCGAAGACTTCGCGCACGGTGTCGTTGAAGGCGCGGATGCTGGAGAAGCCGGCCGCGAAGGCGATCTCGCCCATCGGCATGGTGGTGGTCTCGATGAGCAGCCGCGCGGTCTGGGCGCGCTGCGCGCGGGCCAGGGCGAGCGGTCCTGCGCCCAGCTCGGCGAGCAGCTGGCGCTCCACCTGGCGGGCGCTGTAGCCGAGCCGGGTGGCGAGTCCCGGGATGCCGTCGCGGTCCACCACGCCGTCGGCGATCAGCCGCATGGCGCGGGCGACCAGGTCGGCGCGCTCGTTCCACTGCGGTGAGCCGGGGCTCGCGTCGGGCCGGCACCTTTTGCAGGCGCGGAAGCCGGCCTGCTGTGCGGCGGCGGCGCTCGGGTAGAAGGTCATGTTATCGACCTTCGGGGGCACGACCGGGCAGCTCGGCCGGCAGTAGATCCGGGTGGTCAGCACCGCCGTGAAGAACCACCCGTCGAATCGGGCGTCCTTCGACTGGACAGCGCGTACGCAGGCGTCGAAGTCGGTGTGCATGTCACCAGCATCGCCCCTCGTCACCGTCTCGGTCTGGCGAGAAAACGACATCGAGGTCGGGACACGCCGCTGCTGTCAGTCAGTGACGCTGCTTTCCGGAACGAACTGCAGATCGTCGTATTCCGGGTGTCTGGTGAGCCACCCGGCGATGAACGGACAGATGGCCAGCACCCGCAGCCCCTGGGCGCGGGCGTCATCAAGGGCGGTACGCGCCAGCGCCGAGCCGATCCCGCGGCCCTCGTAGGCCTCGCCCACCTCCGTGTGGATGAAGGCGACCACCTCGGGCGTACGGATGTACGCGGCCGTACCGGCCAGATCGTCGCCGACCCTGGCCTCGTAGCGGCGGTCCTGCGGTGCGTCGGCTACGGAGACTGCTTCGGCGTCGTCCATTGCGCCGGAATTCGTCACGACCGGTAGCCCTCCACTGTCGAGGACGGGCGGACGCGGGCGGTGCCGGGGTCCTCGCCCGCCTCGGACAGGGCGCGGCGCTGCCGAAGCAGGTCCCAGCACTGGTCGAGTTCGTGTTCCAGTGCGGTCAGCCGTTCGCGCTCGTCCGCGCCTTCCGGGCCGGCGTCGGCGAGCAGATCGCGCAGCGTCTTCTCGTCGGCGACCATCTTGCTGATGCGGCCGAGTATGGCCTGCTCCGCACTGGCGTCGTGGGGCTGTTGCACGGGGGACACCTCCCAGGGGTCGCTGTTCTCCACTCTTGCAGGTCACCGGGCGCGGCGCTCGCGGTACGCGGGCGTCAGCCGTTCCCGCCCGCCTGCTTCGGGTCCTCGGGCGCCTCGGACGTCGGGGGCGCCTGGCCTGTCGCGGGATCCGTGGCGACCCCCTGGCCGCGCAGCCACGCGTCGATCTCGAGGCGCACCCGGCGCTCCATGGCCAGCGACATCTCGGCGTCGACGATGTCCTTGGCCAGAGGGCGGAGCCGCTGCATGGCGTCGGAGATGCGGTGCGCCTGCTCGGGGGGCAGGTCGTCCAGCGACCCGAGCACATGGGTCTTGACGACCTCGGTGAACAGCTCGGCAATGGCGTCGACGTGGTCGCGTACCTCGCGGCCCGCGGCAAGGACCGCGGCCAGCGGTACGCCTTCGCGCACGAGGGCGGCCGACGCGTCGAGCAGGCGGCGGCTGGTGTGCAGCGCGCTTTCGCCCGCAACGGAGATGTAGCCGATCTCCAGGGCCGTGGTCAGGTTCGCCGGGCTGGCGTCGTCGCCGAAGTAGTCGGCCAGCTCCTGCGGGGTGAGCACGACCGGCGTCTCGTCCGACCAGGGGGCGGCGAGGGTGCCGCCGAGGCCGAGCAGTTCGGCGACGCCGTTCAGGGTGCGGCCGTTCTCCCAGGCGGTGATCAGCTCGGTGATGCCGCCGAGGGTGTGGCCGCGTTCCAGCAGCGCGGCGATCGTGCGCAGCCTGGCGAGGTGGTTCTCGGAATACCAGGCGATACGGCCGTCGCGGCGGGGCGGTGGCAGGAGCCGGCGCTCCCGGTAGAAGCGCAGCGTCCTCACAGGTATCCCGGCCGCTTCCGCGAGCTCCTCGACACGGTATTCGCGTGCGCCCGGGTGCCCGCCGGGCTGTGCGCCGGCGGAAGCAGCTGTGCTTGTCTCGTCCACGCGGTCGTTCACCCGGCCAGCCTATGCGCTGGCGTAAGGGGCTTCATCCTGGTGCGGCGTTCCTTCTCCGACATCCCGCGGCCATTCTCCGCGGATTTCGGGATACCCCCTACCGCGGGTAACCTGCCGTGCCCTACAGTCCAAACAGTGCCAGTGATTGATGGCGCGATGTGCGGCGGTACGAGGGCCGGTCGCGGCCCCCGGCCGTGGACGGGCCGGCAGGAAGGAAGGGCGGTGCCATGGACGACGACAACCGCGAACACGTGCGGGTGGCGGTGATCGGGTCCGGATTCGGCGGTCTGGGAGTCGCTGTACGGCTGCGGCGCGAGGGGATCACCGACTTCGTGGTCCTGGAGCGGGCCGAGGCGGTGGGCGGCACTTGGCGCGACAACAGTTACCCGGGCTGCGCCTGCGACGTGCCCTCGCATCTCTACTCGTTCTCCTTCGCCCCCAACCCGGACTGGCCGCGCGCCTTTTCCGGGCAGGAGCACATCCGGGCCTATCTGGAGCGCGTCACCGACACCTTCGGGCTGCGCCCGCACATGCGGTTCGGCGCGGAGGTGAAGCAGGCGCGCTGGGACGGTGCCGCCCGGCGCTGGGAGGTGACCACGGCGGCCGGCGAGCTGACCGCCGACGTCCTGGTGTCGGCGACCGGTCCGCTGTCCGACCCGAAGATCCCCGACATCCCCGGTATCGAGGACTTCCCGGGGCCGGTCTTCCACTCCTCGCGCTGGGACCACGACTACGACCTCAGGGGCAAGCGCGTCGCCATGGTCGGCACCGGCGCGTCGGCGATCCAGATCGTGCCGTCCATCCAGCCGGAGGTCGGCAGCCTGACCGTCATCCAGCGCACCCCGCCGTGGGTGATGCCGCGCGTCGACCGCCCGGTCAGCGGCGCGGAACGCTGGCTGCACGGCAAGGTGCCGAGCACCGCCAAGGCCAGGCGCGGGCTGCTGTGGACGATCAGGGAATTCCAGGTCGGCGCGTTCGTGAAGCGCCCCCGGCTGATGAAGGCGGCGGAACGCATCGCCCGCGCCCATTTGCGACGGTCGGTCAAGGATCCTGCGCTGCGTGCCCGGCTCACCCCCGACTACACGATCGGCTGCAAGCGGATCCTGTTGTCCAACACGTACTACCCGGCGCTCGCGGAGCCCAACACGGAGGTCGTCACCGCCGCCCTTGCCGAGGTGCGCGGTTCTTCCGTGGTCACGGCGGACGGCACCGAGCGCGAGGTCGACGCGATCATCTTCGGCACCGGCTTCCACGTCACCGACATGCCGATCGGCGACCGCGTCATCGGCGCCGACGGGCGCACGCTGGGCGAGCACTGGAAGGGCGGCATGGCGGCGCTGCGGGGGTGCACGGTCGACGGCTTCCCCAACCTGCTGCTCATCATCGGCCCCAACACCGGCCTCGGTAACAGCTCGATGATCCTAATGATCGAATCGTCGCTCAATTACGTCGCCGACTACATGCGCACCCTGGCGAGCACCGGCGCCGCTGCGCTGGACGCCAAACCCGCCGCAGTGGCCGCGTGGAACGAGGAGATGCAGCGCCGCGCCGCCCGCACGGTCTGGAACACCGGCGGCTGCAAGAGCTGGTATCTCGACGCGAACGGGCGCAACACGACCGCATGGCCCGGCACCACCGCAGAATTCCGGCGAGCGACACGGCAGTTGAAAATCTCCGAATACGATCTGATAGCGCCCGCCGCGGGTGACGTGGCGCAGGCGGGCGATGATCGTACGGTCCGGGCGGAGGTCGCGTCATGACGCTCCCCTACGAGGCGGTGCCCCCGCGCCGGACGCTGCACGTGGTGTCGCCCGGCGGAAACCGTGTCCATGTCGAGGAATTCGGGCGCCCCGACGGTCCCACCGTGGTCCTCGCGCACGGCTGGGCGTGCTCGATCCTCTTCTGGGCGCCGGTGATACGGCTGCTCTCGTCCGATTTCCGGGTGATCGCCTACGACCAGCGGGGTCACGGCCGCAGTGCGGAGTCGCTCACCCGGCAGGGTTACGACACCGGCGTACTGGCCGATGATCTGGAAGCCGTACTGGAGGCGGTCGTACCGGAGGGTGAACGGGCGGTGCTGGCCGGGCACTCCATGGGCGGTATGACGATCATGGCGGCATTCGGGCGCCCGGCCGTACGCAGCCGTACGGCCGCGGTGCTGCTCGCCAGTACCGCCAGCGGGCGGCTGCTCGGCGCGACCGAGGTGCTGCCGCCGCGCCTGTCGCTGCGGTGGCTGCGGCGGGTCTTCCACCGGCAGCTGCTGACCTCGCGGCTGCCGCTCGGGCCGATCACTCCGCTGTCGCGGGCGGCGTTCGGCTACGGCGTGCTGGGGAAGGCCCCGAGCAGGGCGCAGGCGGCCTTCACCGCGCGGATCGTGCACGCCTGCAAGGCCAGGCAACGTGCCGCTTGGGGCCGGGTGCTGGCCGTCCTCGATCTGGACGCGGAGATCGCCGCGCTGGACGCGCCCACCGCCGTCCTGGTCGGTACCCACGACAAGCTCACGCCCAAAGTGCACTCCCGCGGCATGGCCGAGGTCCTCCCGCACTGCGTCGGTCTGACCGAACTCCCCGGGCTCGGCCATATGACGCCGATCGAGGACGCGGCGGCTGTGGAGTCCGTCATCCGGGCGCTGGCCGCCGCCCACGCGGTGTCGCCTTCCGGAGTTGACGCGGAGGGTGACGCCGCTGCCCGACAGAGTGACCCCGTAGCGGAGGAGAAGAGCGCATGAGCCGATCATCGGTGCACGGTCAGGTCGTGGTGGTGACAGGCGCCGCCCGCGGGGTGGGCGAATTGCTGGCCCGCAAGCTCGCGGCGCGCGGCGCGCGGCTGGCGCTGGTCGGGCTCGAGCCGGACGAACTCAAGCGGGTGACCGAGTCGCTGGGTGGTGACGCGGCCTGCTGGACCGCGGACGTCACCGACCGGGCCGCCATGGCGCAGGTCGCCGCCGATGTGCTCGCGCACTTCGGGCGCATCGACGTCGTCGTGGCCAACGCCGGTGTGGCGACCGGCGGTCCGTTCCTCGACTCCGACCCCGACGCGTTCGACCGCGTCATCCACGTCAACCTGCTGGGCAGCATCGCCACCGCCCGCGCCTTCCTGCCTGCGCTGCTCGAATCCCGCGGCTATCTGCTGCAGATCGCCTCGCTCGCCGCCCTCACACCCGCGCCCATGATGGCGGCGTACTGCGCGAGCAAGTCGGGCGCGGAGGCCTTCGCACACAGCCTGCGCGCGGAAGTCGGGCACCAGGGCGTCGCAGTTGGCGTCGGATATCTCAGCTGGACCGACACCGACATGGTGCGCGGTGCCGACGAGGACGACGTACTGCGGGAGTTGCGCGCGCGGCTGCCGTGGCCGGCCAACCGCACCTATCCGCTGGAGCCGGCCGTGGACCGTATCGCGGCGGGTATCGCCCGGCGTTCGCCCCATGTCTACGCGCAGTGGTGGCTGCGCGGCATGCAGTCCGTGCGGGGCGCGCTGCCGTCGGTCGTCGGCGGGGCGCTCGGGCGGCGCGAAATGCGGCGGGCGGCACCCGCGCTGGCCCGCAACGCCGGCGCGCAGCGGGGCCTGGTCGGACGGGGAGGAGCAGCGGACGAGTCGGCCCGCACCGTCGGACATCACATTCAGTGACGACAATGCGCCGCTGACCTGCGGAGATTCGCACGCGATCGCCCGGGATGCGCTGACTGTCCACCCGTGTAAGTCTGATCGAGGCCGCATCCCCACACACTCCAGGAGGAGTAATCATGGGCGGTATGGACGACATCAGGAACAAGGCGGGCGAGTATGCCGAGAAGGCCAAGGGAGCCCGCCGTCAGGGCTCCGAGCAGGCCGACGAGAGCGCGCAGCGGGCCGGACAGGACGCCTCGGAGCGCTCCGGCGGTCGCCTCGACGAGCCTGCCAGGAGCGGCCAGGAGCAGGCTCGCCGGCGCGTGGGCGACGACTCCACCGACGAGGCCCAGGACGACTGGAGCTGACGTCGCGCCGCGGGATAGCCGCGCGAATACCGTGACATAGGGAAGGGGTGCCCCTCGGGGCGCCCCTTCTCCAGTTCACGGAGTCATCGCGCGCAAACGCTCGCGGCTGAGGTGGTCGGCCCGGCGGGTCGTTTCCGGGAGGCGGTATCGGTGGGTGAGTCGCAGGGTATGGGCGCAGGCGTGGTCCAGGCCGATCGCGTGGCCTACCGACACGAACACCGGTTTGACACCCGGCTGTGTCCGCACCGCCCGCCCCACGACCTCGCCGTCGTCCGCCGTCAAGGACGCCCCGGCGCCGCGCTCTTCGCCGACATCATGGTGGCCGAAAACGAACGGCGTCTTTGCCACCCCGAAGCACGGCAACCCGGTCAGCACTCCCAGATGCACCGCCAAGCCCGCCCGGCGCGGATGGGCGACGCCGTAGCCGTCGCACACCAGCAGGTCCGGGGTGTGCGACAGCTTCTCCAGCGCCGCCATGACCGAGGGCAGTTCGCGGAACGCCAGCAGCCCCGGCACGTAAGGGAACGCCACCGTCCCCTCGGCCACCGCCGCCTCCACCGGCTCCAGCGTCGCCGCGTCCAAGACCACGGCGGCGGCGACGAGGGCGGTGCCCTCGGTGGCGTACGAGACGTCCACGCCCGCCACCAGCCGGACGTCGCCAGGTGCCGGTCCCGGCGACGTCAGATCCGCCAGAGCGCGTATCCGCTCCTGCTCGGCCAGAGCCTCGTCCACGGTCTGCGGCCAAACCGCCCGCGCACCACCGCTGCTGTGAGTGTCCATTGCGGGGAGGCTGCCACGTCCGCGGCGCGTACGGCCAGCCGGGGCGTCCCGCAGGCGTCAGGACGGCGTCGCGGGCGCGCGCGGGGGAAGCGGCGGGCGGGCGCGGTCGGGGCGGTCCGTGAGGTCGGGAGGAGTGGCGGCGGGGTGCTGGGAGAGCAGGGCCAGGGCGGTGCGCACGGCGACGTCGAGCTGGCCGTGGCGGCCCTCCGCCCAGTCCAGGGGGGTGCGGAGGCATTCGATGTCGGGGGCCACGCCCCGGTTCTCCACCGACCAGCCGTAGGCGTCGAACCAGGCGGCGTTCATGGGCACGGTGATGACGGTGCCGTCGCCCAGGCGGTGGCGGCCGGTCATCCCGACCACGCCGCCCCAGGTGCGCAGGCCCACCACCGGGCCGAGGCCGAGGAGTTTGAAAGCCGCGGTAATCATGTCGCCGTCGGAGGAGGTGGCCTCGTCCGCAACGGCGACCACAGGGCCGCGGGGGGCGTTGCCGGCGTACGAGACGGGCTGCGCGTTGCGGGTGAGGTCCCAGCCGAGCACGGTGCGGGTGAGTTTCTCGATGACCAGTTCGCTGATGTTGCCCCCCGCGTTGCCGCGGACATCCACCAGCAGGGCGTCGTAGGCGACCTCCTTGCGCAGGTCGCGGTTGAACTGCGCCCAGCCGGAGCCCCCCAGGTCGGGGATGTGCAGATAACCGCACCGGCCGCCGCTGAGCCGGCGGACGACCTTGCGGCGTTTGGCGACCCAGTGCTGGTAACGCAGCGGGCGGTCGTCGATGAGCGGCACGACGGCGACGCGGCGGGGCGCGCCGCGACCGCCGGGCGGCTTGAAGGTCAGCTCCACGGTGGTGCCGCCGGCGCCCGCGAGCAGCGGGAAGGGGCCCGCCTGCGGGTCCACGGGGCGGCCGTCGACGTGGGTGAGGACGGCGCCCTCGCGGATGCCGGTGCCCGCCAGCGGGGAGCGGGCCTTGGAGTCGGACGACTCGCCCGGCAGGATGCGGATCACCGTCCAGGTGCCGTCCTTGTTGTGCTGGAAGTCGGCGCCGAGCAGGCCGATGGGGCGCTGGTAGTGCGGCGGCCCCTCATTGCGGCGGGCGGCGGCGACGTAGGCGTGGGACGTGCCCAGTTCGCCGAGCACCTCGCGGAGCAGGTCGGCGAACTCGTCCGGCGTGGCGACCCGGTCCACCAGCGGGCGGTACTGGTCGAGAACGGCCGGCCAGTCCACGCCGCACATATCGGGCGCCCAGAAGTAGTCGCGGGTCAGGCGGCCCGCCTCGGCATAGGACTGCTGCCACTCGGCGCCCGGATCGACCTCGTGCAGGATCCGGCGCATGTCGACATAGACGGTGGTGTCGTCGTCGCCGCGCTCGTTGGCAGGCAGCACAGCGAGCTCGCCCTGGTCGTAGACCGCGAGGCGGCGGCCGTCGCCGCTGACGGCGTACCAGTCCATGTGGCGGACCAGTTCGGTCTTCTTGCACTTGCCGAGGCTGAAGAACTCCAGGGTGGGACGGGCGGAGGGGTCGGTGGGGTTGACGAAGGTCTCGCCCAGGGCGCCGGAGATCGGCCAGCGCAGCCAGACCAGGCCGCCCTGCACCGGTTCGAGCGACGAGTACTTCGACGCCGGTACGGGGAAGGGCGTCACCCGGCTGGGCAGGCCCTCCGCCTCGACCACGACCGGGCCGTCGCTGTTGCCGCCGCTCTCGCCCGGGTCCAGGCCGCTGCCGCTGGCGCTGCCGACCGGGCCGCCGTCGACGGGCAGCGCAAAGGGCGACGGGGTCGCCGAATTGAGCGGTACGAGATACGGGCGGCAGCCCAGCGGGAACGACAGGTCGCCGGTATGGACGTCGTACACCGGGTCGAAACCGCGCCAGGACAGGAACGCCAGGTAGCGGCCGTCGCGGGTGAAGACCGGCTGTTCGTCCTCGAAGCGGCCGTTGGTGACATCGATGATCGTGCGGTCGGACAGTCGGGCGATCTTGACCGAGCGCAAGGAGCGGCCGACGCCGGGGTGCGACCAGGCCAGCCACGCCGAGTCCGGGGAGAACGCGAGGTCGCGGACCGGGCCGTTGGTGGAGCGGATCAGCTCGTTCACCGTGCCGGGTGGCTGCTGCCCGCCGGTGTTGACATCGGTCTCCGTGTCGTCGTAGCCGGACGCGCCGCCGTCCGCGGTCATATCGGCCACGCCGGTGGTCACCAGCAGCAGGCGGCCGTCGTGCGAGGCGACCGCCAGGGTGCCGCCATCCGGCGACGACACCAGTTGCAGGACGCGGCCGAGCCGGCCGACGGCCAGACGGGTGACGGCGTCGGAGGTATCGCCGGGCGGCGGACCGGTGTCGGCGCCGCCCCCGGTTCCGGGGCTGATGACGCCGTCGACGTAGGCCACGCGGGTGGAGCCGGTTCTGGCCGTACGACCATCGCCACCCGGAATACGATCATCGCCCTCCGCTGTACGCGATCGCGTGGCGCCCACCGGCGACGTGTCCGCCGACGCGTCCTCCGGGGCGGCGGAGGGTTCGGCGATGTCCAGGGCGGCTTCCATGGCGACGGTCGCATCGGTCACGTCGGCGGCCGACTCCGGGCCGCGGCTGAGGGCGCGGGAGGCGCGGCCCGGCAGCGGGGCCAGTTCGATGCCGTCCTCGCCCTCGGCGTCGGTGACGTAGCCGACGACGCCGGTGTCGCCCAGCATCTCCGGCAGCCGGACGCGGGCGCCGGCGGCGTCGGCGATGGTGCGGGCCGGGCCGTCGCGGTGGGTGAGCCAGTACAGGCTGCCGCGCACGCACACGGCGCTGGCGCGGCCGGTGCTGTCGATGGCCAGGCCGTCGACATTCGAGGCGGCCGGCACCTGGTAGGGGCGGCGGCCGCTGCGGGCGCCGCCGAGGCGCATGTCGAGGCGGCGCGGAAGGGCGCCGGGCGCGACCAGGTCCTCCACCAGCCACAGGTCGCCCGCGCACTGGTAGACGACGCGCTCGCCGTCGGTGGCGGCATTGCGGGCGTAGAAGTCGGCGTGGTCGGTGTGGCGGCGCAGGTCGGTGCCGTCGGGCAGGCAGGAGTAGAGATTGCCGACGCCCTCGTGGTCGGACAGGAAGGCGATCCGACCGGCCACGAACATCGGCGACGCAAGGTGCCCGTCGATGTCCGGCACCAGGCGCTCGCCGTGCAGCCACAGCCGTCCGGTCGCGCCGCCGCGGTAGCGCTTCCAGGCGTGCGGCTCGTGCGGCGGTGTCCCCGTCAGCAGCAGGGTCCGGCGCTCGCCGCCCCCGTCCGTGCCGCCGTCGTCCTCATCGTGCACGGCGATGTCCGACACGGGCCCCCATGGCAGCGGCCCGCCCGGGCCGCATGCGACGGGCACACTGTGCGCCCAGGTGAAGTAGGAGAACGCCTGCCCGTGCGAGGACACCGCCAGGACGCTGCCGTCCGGCGTCCATGAGCACACCCTGGTGTCGGAGCTGCCCCAGTACGTCAGCCGGCGCGAGGTGCCGCCGTCGGACGGCACCAGATACACCTCAGGGTCCAGGCTCCGCCAGGTCGTGAACGCGATCGTCGCCCCATCGGGTGACAGCCGCGGCGGTCCCACCCGGGTACGGTCCGCCGTCACCCGCCACGCGCGCGCGGGCGAGCCGCCCGGCGGCCCCAGCGGGGCCACCCAGATGTCGTCCTCCGCGGCGAAGCAGAGCATGTCGCCGTGCAGGTGCGGAAACCGTAGGTACGCGCCGTCGCTCACCCCACCCATGGTTCGGGCCGCCCGCACTGCCAGCAACTTTTCACCCCGGTGCGCCCTCGCGGCCTGCCGCACCTCGCCGGCCGCCGGGCCGGTCGAGGGCGACGGCGGGCGGGGCGTACGGTCCCGTGGAGGCCGGGACGGATACCGGCGGCCCAGCGGGCCGGGAGGCAGGGGTGCGGGGAGAAATGGAAGCCGAGACCATCAGGACGCGGCGGCTGACGCTGGCGCCGTTGGCGGCGCAATATGCCGAGGAGATGGCCCGGGTGCTGGGTGATCCCCGGTTGCATGACTTCATCGGGGGCGCGCCGGAGAGTGAGCAGGGCCTGCGGGCGCGCTACGAGCGGCTGGTCGCGGGGTCGGGGGAGTCCGGGGTGTCGTGGTGCAACTGGGTGGTGCGGCTCCGTTCAGCGGATTGTCTGACCGGCACGGTCCAGGCGACGGTCGTTGGCGCGCAGGCGGAGATCGCATGGGTGATCGGAACGCCGTGGCAAGGGCAGGGGATCGCGACCGAGGCCGCACGGGGGCTGATCGGGTGGCTCGCCGGACAGGGGGTGACGACGGTGATCGCGCACATTCACCCCGGCCACCCGGCGTCCGCCGCAGTGGCCGCGTCGGCCGGGCTCACCGCCACGGACGAACGGCACGACGGTGAGATGAGATGGCAGCTGATCGTCGGATGAGCCGGTGGTGCGGAGGCGCAGGGTCGTACAAGGGGTGATGCAGGGGCACTGACCTGGCGGGGGCGGCTCGCGTAACGTGCATTACCACTGAGTAGGTCGGTGGCAATGGGCGCGTGGAGCAGGAGGCGGGCGGATGGCGCTGGACGCGGACGTCGTCGTGGTGGGTGCGGGTCTCGCGGGG
This sequence comes from Streptomyces sp. IBSBF 2435, assembly GCF_036815005.1. NCBI lineage: Bacteria > Bacillati > Actinomycetota > Actinomycetes > Kitasatosporales > Streptomycetaceae > Streptomyces > Streptomyces sp. IBSBF 2435. The sequence goes on from NZ_JAJSYW010000035.1 coordinate 36,364, forward strand.
CTGGTGGCCACCGCCGAGCTGGCGGATGCCGGGCGGAAGGTGATCCTGGTCGACCAGGAACCGGAGGCGTCGCTCGGCGGGCAGGCGTTCTGGTCCTTCGGCGGGCTGTTCTTCGTGGACTCACCCGAGCAGCGCAGGATGCGCATCAAGGACAGCACGGAGCTGGCGCTCCAGGACTGGCTGGGAACCGCCGGTTTCGACCGCCCCGAGGACCACTGGCCGCGGCAATGGGCCGAGGCATACGTCGACTTCGCGTCCGGCGAGAAGCGGGCCTGGCTGCGCGAGCAGGGGCTGCGGCTCTTCCCCGTGGTCGGCTGGGCGGAGCGCGGCGGCTTCCTGGCGACCGGCCCCGGCAATTCGGTGCCGCGCTTCCACATCACCTGGGGCACGGGTCCCGGCGTCGTCGAGCCGTTCGAACGGCGGGTCAGGGAAGCGGTCGCCCGGGGGCGGGTCGAGCTGCGGTTCCGGCACCGGGTGACCGGGCTGAGCACGAGCGGCGGCGCCGTCGACGGCGTGACCGGTGAAGTGCTGGCGGCCAGCGGCGCGGCGCGGGGCACGGCCAGTTCGCGGGAGGTCGCGGGCGAATTCGCCCTCAAGGCGCAGGCCGTCATCGTCACAAGCGGAGGTATCGGCGGCAATCACGACCTGGTGCGCGCGGCATGGCCCGGGCGGCTCGGAACACCGCCGAAGAAACTGCTCTCCGGAGTTCCCGCGCATGTCGACGGCCTGATGCTGGGCGTCGCGCAATCGGCGGGCGCGTCCGGCATCAACGGCGACCGCATGTGGCACTACACCGAGGGCATCGAGAACTGGAATCCGATCTGGGCCAGGCACGGAATCCGTATTCTGCCCGGCCCTTCCTCGCTGTGGCTCGACGCGACGGGAAAGCGGCTGCCCGTACCCCTTTTCCCCGGATTCGACACCCTCGGCACGCTCGAACACATCACGCGCACCGGGCACGAATACACCTGGTTCGTCCTCACGCAGAAGATCATTGAGAAGGAGTTCGCGCTCTCTGGCTCCGAGCAGAATCCCGACCTCACCGGGCGCAGTGTGCGCGAAGTCCTCAAGCGCGCGTTGCCGGGCGCGCCCGGACCCGTCGAGGCGTTCAAACGCAACGGGGTCGACTTCGTCGTGGAGCGCGAACTCGGCGCCCTGGTGAAGGGCATGAACGCGCTCACGGGCGCGGGACTGGTCGACGAGAGCGCGCTGCGGCGCGAAGTCGAGGCGCGGGACCGGGAGATCGCGAATACGTACACGAAGGATCTCCAGGTCACGGCGATTCGCGGGGCGCGGAACTATCTCGGCGACAAGCTGATCCGTACGGCGTCGCCGCATCGGCTGCTCGACCCGAAGGCCGGGCCGCTGATCGCCGTGCGGCTGAACATTCTGACCCGGAAGTCCTTGGGCGGCCTGGAGACGGACCTTGACGGGCGGGTCCTCGCGCCGCCCGGCGCGCCCGCCGCCGGGACGGACTCCGGCGCCGGACGCGGCGAGCCGCTGGGCGGGCTCTACGCGGCGGGCGAGGCGGCGGGCTTCGGCGGCGGCGGGATGCACGGGTACCGCTCGCTGGAGGGGACATTCCTGGGCGGGTGCATATTCTCCGGGCGGAGGGCGGGGAGGGCTGCGGCGGCGGCCACCGCGTAGTCCCGGCCGGCGGCTTGTCGGCCACCCGGGGTGCCCCTTGCGGCGGCCTTCGCACTCGCGGTGCGTGGTGGCCGGGTACGCGCGCCCCTGGGTGAGTGCTGCTTGCGTCGGCCGGTCGCCTCCCCGTCGTCGTGGCCGGGCGCGCAATTCTCCGTGCTGCTGGGCGAGTGCCCCTTGCTGCGGCTTCGCACTTGCGGTGTGTCGTGGCCGGGCGCGCCCCTGGCCGAGAGCTGCGTCGCCTCCCCGTCGCCGTGATCGGGCGCGCAGTTCCCCGCGCCGCCGCAAGGGGCGCCCTCGCGGCGGGTGGACGGCTGCCGCGCCGTCCCGGCCCGGCTCCCGGCCAGCTCCCGGCCCGGCCCGCGTGGCGCGCGGGAGCCCGCCCCCTTGCGGCGGCGTGTCGCCGCGTGGGTGCCCACAGCGCCCCGGGTGTCCGGCCGGCCGGGGCGGGGTCTTCGGGGCGCGAAGCCGGGGCGCGGCGCGGCGGCGGGAGCCGGAGGTTGGCCGCGGGCTTGCGCGTCCGCCGTAGCGGCGTGACCAGCGCAGATGGCGGACGCCGAGCCCAACTCACCCCGGCGCGGAGCGCCTTGTCGCGTTTCAAGCATTGACAGGAGCAGGACGGCTCCGCACTATGGGAGCGCTCCCACGTTAAGAGCGTGTAACCGATCAATGAACCACCGCACCACCTCCCATGACCTCTCGAAGCCCTTTCGAAGGCCCATCCCCCCAATGGAGGTTGTTCGCACATGGCAGTCCCGATAGTCCGACGCAGAACCGCGGCACTGGCCGCAGGTCTGATGGTCGTCGCGTCCGGCGGCGTGGCCGCCGCGCTCAGCACCTCGACCGCCTCGGCGGCCACAGCCGGCTGCTCGGTCAACTACAGCGTGAGCCAGTGGGACACCGGCTTCACCACGCAGGTGACCGTCACCAACACCGGCCCGGCGCTGACCAGCTGGAACCTCGGCTGGAGCTTCGCCGGCAACCAGCAGATCACCCAGTCCTGGAACGCCACCGTCACCCAGACGGGCAAGGCCGTCAACGCGGCCAGCCTGTCGTACAACGGCGCTGTGGCGACCGGCGGGACGGCGACCTTCGGCTTCAACGGGTCGTACAGCGGCACCAACACCACGCCGACGGCGTTCACCCTGAACGGTGTCGCGTGCGGTGGCGGCGGCGGTGGCACCACGCCTCCGACCACGCCTCCCACGACGCCGCCGACCACTCCGCCGACGACGCCTCCGACCACTCCGCCCACCACTCCGCCGACAAGCCCGCCGCCGGCCGGCCAGCGGGTGGACAACCCGTATGTCGGGGCCAAGGGCTACGTCAACTCCGAGTGGTCCGCGCTGGCCGCCGGTGACGGCGGCCAGGCGATCGCCAAGCAGTCGACCGCGGTATGGCTCGACCGGATCGCCGCGATCAACGGAGTCAACGGCGGGATGGGCCTCAAGGCGCACCTGGACGCCGCCGTGACGCAGGCCGCGGGCCAGCCGCTGACCATCGAACTGGTCATCTACGACCTGCCGGGCCGGGACTGCTCGGCGCTCGCCTCCAACGGTGAGCTGGGCGCGACCGAGATCGGCCGCTACCAGACCGACTACATCGACCCGATCGCCGCCCTCGAAGGCAACGCCGCCTACGCGGGTCTGCGGATTGTCAACGTCATCGAGCCCGACTCGCTGCCCAACCTGGTCACCAACGCGGGCGGCACCGCCGGTTCCACCGACGCGTGCGCGACGATGAAGGCGAACGGCAACTACGAGAAGGGCGTCGGTTACGCGCTGGCGAAGCTGGGCGCGATCGGCAACACCTACAACTACATCGACGTGGGTCACCACGCCTGGCTGGGCTGGGACAGCAACTTCGTCCCCGCCGCGCAGGAGTTCCTGAAGGCCGCCACCAGCAACGGCGCCACCGTGGCCGACGTGCAGGGCTTCATCGCCAACACGGCGAACTACAGTGCCACGACCGAGCCTTACGTCAAGGTCACGGACTCCGTCAACGGCACCACGGTGCGGCAGTCCAAGTGGGTCGACTGGAACAACTACGTCGACGAGCAGTCCTACGCGCAGGGCCTGCGCAATGAACTGGTGTCGATCGGCTTCCAGTCCAACATCGGCATGCTGATCGACACCAGCCGCAACGGCTGGGGCGGCACCGCCCGCCCCACCGGTCCCGGCGCGACGACCAGCGTGGACACGTACGTGGACGGTGGACGCCTGGACAGGCGGATCCACGCCGGCAACTGGTGCAACCAGTCCGGTGCCGGTATCGGCGCCCGCCCGACGGCCGCCCCCGCCTCCGGCATCGACGCCTACGTGTGGGTCAAGCCTCCGGGTGAGTCGGACGGTGCGAGCCAGGCCGTCAGCAACGACGAGGGCAAGGGCTTCGACCGGATGTGCGACCCCACCTATGGCGGCAACGCGCGCAACGGCAACAACCCGACGGGCGCACTGCCCAACTCGCCGCTGGCGGGCCACTGGTTCTCGGCCCAGTTCCACCAGCTGATCGCCAACGCATACCCGCCGCTTTCGTAGCACCTGGATAGCGGATCCCCCCACCGGGCCCGTTCGGGGCCGCGCCTGGGTCACATCGACCCGGACCGCGGTCCCGTGACGGGCCCGCCGCATGCCCGCGGTCCGCCGGGCCGCACGCCAGCACGGTGCGCGCCCGGACCGGACGCCGCTGCCCGGCTGTCACACCCGTCGTGCACCATGGAGGGGACAAAGCGCAGGGGCGGGGGTGGAGGGG
>NZ_JAJSYW010000036.1:0-40657 GCF_036815005.1 Streptomyces sp. IBSBF 2435
GCGGAGGGGAGGAGGGGGACGCGGTGGCCACGCGATCAGATCCGGTAGCCCGAGCCGGGCACGGTGACGATCACCGGTGGCTCGCCGAGCTTGCGCCGCAGTGTCATCACCGTGACCCGCACGACGTTGGTGAACGGGTCGGTGTTCTCGTCCCAGGCCTTCTCCAGCAGCTGTTCCGCCGAGACCACCGAGCCCTCGCTGCGCATCAGCACCTCGAGCACGGCGAATTCCTTGGGCGCCAGGTGCACCTCGGCGCCGTCCCTGGACACCTCGCGCCGGTTGGGGTCGAGCCGGATGCCGGAGCGCTCCAGCACCGGTGGCAGGGCCGCGGTCGTCCGGCGGCCGAGCGCGCGGACCCTGGCGGTCAGCTCGGTGAAGGCGAACGGCTTGGGCAGGTAGTCGTCGGCGCCCAGCTCCAGGCCCTCGACGCGGTCGCTGACGTCGCCTGCGGCAGTGAGCATCAGCACCCGGGTGGGCAGCCCCAGCTCGACGATCTGCCGGCACACGTCGTCACCGTGCACGACCGGGAGGTCACGATCCAGTACGACCACGTCGTAGTCGTTGACACCGATCCTCTCCAGGGCGGCGCCGCCGTCGTAGACCACGTCGACGGCCATGGCCTCGCGGCGAAGGCCGGTGGCAACCGCATCAGCGAGCAGTTGCTCGTCCTCGACGACCAGTACGCGCAAGGCGCTGTTCCTTCCGTGAGCTGTGGGAATGCTCCACCATCCTGCACCTGGCAGGGGTAAATCGGCGGTAAGTGCGCGGACCGCGGAATTTCCCCCGGGCCGGTGAGGTTTCCCCCGCGGGCACGGCGGGGAGGACGACTGAACACCCACCCACTACGCCTGCCGCGCGTTGTCGCGCGCGGCATCTGGCTTGACACATTCCCCGTGTCAACGGAGACGACGAGGGGGCGCCATATGGACGCGTTCACCACCGGAATCCTGCAGCGCATACACAGCACGGAGTCCGACCTGCGCAGGGCGCGGGAGACGGGCGACGAATTCCTCGCCGAGGTCGAGCAGGGCGAGCTGGACGATCTGCGCAGGCTCGCAGCGGAGCACGGCGTGGACGTACGGCCCAAGGTCGCCTGACCCCGAGCCGCACGCCCCGGCCCCTGGAGGGAGCCGGGGCGTTCGCATGCCCGGGTCCTGGGCGGCCCGGCCAGGTCCGGGGCGCAGTGGCCGCGCCCCGGGCTCGTCGGGCCGCCCGGGGTGCCGGGCGTGCCTGGGTCATCCCTGCCAGGCGCCCAGCTCGTCCAGCCGCTGCTGAAGCGTCTCGAAGAGCCCGGCGGGGGCGGCGACCAGCAGGTCGCCCGAGGCGCGGTCGCCGGGGCGGCCGCCGGTGAGCGCGCCGGCCTCGCGGGCGAAGAGGTCACCCGCGGCGAGATCCCACGGGTTCAGGCCGCGCTCGTAGTACGCGTCGAGCCGCCCGCAGCCGATGTCGGCCAGGTCGATCGCGGCGGAGCCGCCGCGCCGGATGTCGCGGACCTGCGGCAGCAGCGTACGCACCACCTCCGCCTGGGTCGCCCGCCGCTCGGCGCGGTAGCCGAAGCCGGTGCCGACCAGCGCGTGCGACAGCTCGGGGGCGGGCCGGCAGCGGGCCGGAGCACCGTTGACCAGCGCGCCGCCGCCCAGCACCGCCTGGTAGGTCTCGCCGCGCATCGGCGCCTCCACAACGCCGACGACCACCTCGCCGTCTTTCTCCGCGGCGATGCTGACCGCCCAGGACGGCAGGCCGTAGAGGTAGTTCACGGTGCCGTCCAGCGGGTCGATGATCCAGCGCACCCCGCTGGTGCCCTCTCGGCTGGCGCCCTCCTCGCCGAGGAAGCCGTCGTCCGGGCGCACCCGGCCGATGACGGTGGTGATCAGCTTCTCGGCCGCGATGTCCATCTCGGTGACGACGTCGATCGGGCTGGTCTTGGTGGCGGCGACGCCGAGGTCGGCCGGGCGGCCGTCCCGCAGCAGGGCGCCGGCCTTGCGGGCCGCCTCCAGGGCGACCTCCAGCAGCTCGGTGTATTCCGCGGTGCGGTCGGCCGGTGACGCTTGGGTGCTCACGTGACTCCTCAGTCCATTCCTGCGGCGGCGGGCATCGGGTTCCTGGCAGGGCAGCAGCCTGCCGGGCAGACGTCGTGGCTCGGTCCGAGCGCGCCGAGAGCGCAGCGCGCGGGGGCGGCGCCGCTCTCGGTGGCGGCCCGCTCGACCACCAGCTCGCGCACGGCGGCGGCGAACCGCGGGTCGGCCCCGACGGTGGCGGCCCGGCTGACCGGCAGGTCCAGCTCGGCGGCCTTCGCGGCCGCCTCGGTGTCCAGGTCGTACTTCACCTCCATGTGGTCGGAGACGAAGCCGATCGGCACCATGACGACGGCGGGCGCGCCCTGCTCCCGCACCTCTTCCAGGTGGTCGCAGATGTCCGGTTCGAGCCAGGGGGTCTGCGGGGAGCCGCTGCGGGACTGGTAGACCAGCTCCCAGGGGCGCTCGACGCCGTCCACCGCCCTGACCGCGTCGGCGACCAGCCGGGCGGTGTCCAGGTGCTGCGCGACATAGGCGCCGCCGTCGCCGTGGACAGGCGGCGGGCCGGAGGTGTCGGCCGCGGCGGTCGGGATCGAGTGGGTGGTGAAGGCGAGCCGGGCGCCGTCCCTGACCGCGGGAGGCAGGGCGGCCAGCGCGGCGAGCGTCGCCTCGGCCATGGGCTCCACGAAGCCGGGGTGGTTGAAGTAGTGCCGCAGCTTGTCGACGCGCGGCACCGCTCGCCCCTCGGCGGCGAGCACGGCCAGGGCGGCGGCCAGGTTCTCGCGGTACTGCCGGCAGCCGGAGTAGGAGGCGTAGCCGCTGGTGGCCAGCACCAGGACGCGGCGATGCCCCGCGGCGGAGATCTCCCGCAAGGTGTCGGTCAGATACGGCGCCCAGTTGCGGTTGCCCCAGAAGACCGGCAGGTCGAGGCCGTGTTCCGCGAAGTCCTTGCGCAAGGCGTCGAGCAGGTCGCGGTTCTGCGCGTTGATCGGGCTGACACCGCCGAAGAGGAAGTAGTGCCGGCCGACCTCCTTGAGGCGCTCGCGGGGGATGCCGCGGCCGCGCGTCACGTTCTCCAGGAACGGCACCACGTCGTCGGGTCCCTCGGGGCCGCCGAAGGACAGCAGCAGCAGCGCGTCGTAGGGGGCGGGGTCGGTGCCCGGCACCGGGGTCCCCGGCACGCGGGCGTCGGTTGTGGGTGACTGCTCTGGCATGGGTCCGATCCTGCCACCCAACGGCCGGCGACCCCGAACAGCCCCGGGCGTGCAGGGCGGGTATATCCGGTTGCCACCGTTCGTAAGCTGTATGGAGCCAGCAGAGTCCTTACGACGGAGCGCCCCTCGTGACCAGCCCCTATCGCGCGATATTCGCGGCGCCCGGCAGCAGGGCCTTCTCTGCCGCCGGCCTGGTCGGTCGGATGCCGCTGTCGATGCTGGGGATCGGCATCGTGACGATGATCTCGCAGGTCACCGGGCAGTACGGGCTCGCCGGCGCGCTGTCGGCGACCGCCGCGCTGGCCGGCGCCGCGATCGGGCCGCAGGTGTCCAGGATGGTGGACCGGTACGGCCAGGCACGGGTGCTGCGGCCGGCCGCGGCGGTCACCGTGGTCTCGGTGCTGAGCCTGCTGGCGGCGGTGAAGGGCGGGGCGCCGCACTGGACGTTCTTCGTGTGCGCGGTGGGCGTCGGCGCCACGCCGAGCATGGGCGCGATGGTACGGGCCCGCTGGTCGGCGATCCACCGCGAGGCGCCGGAACTCCTGCACACGGCGTATTCGTTCGAGTCGGTGGTGGACGAGATCGTCTTCATCCTCGGCCCGATACTGTCCATCGGCCTGTGCACGGTCCTGTTCGCCGAGGCGGGGCCGCTGCTAGCCGCGGTCTTCCTGGGGGTCGGCGTGCTGCTGCTGACCGCGCAGCGCCGCACCGAGCCGCAGCCGCATCCGCGCGCCCACCGCGGGGGCGGCTCGGCCTTGCGGGCGCCCGGCATGCCGGTGCTCATCGGGGTCTTCATCGGGACGGGCACGGTCTTCGGCGCGGTCGACGTGACCACTCTCGCGTTCGCCGACGAGCACGGCCACAAGTCGGCGGCGAGCCTGGTGCTGGCGACCTACGCCCTCGGCTCCTGCCTGGCCGGACTGGCGTTCGGCCTGATCAGACCACGTGGCAGCGCACAGGGGAGGTTCCTGCTGGGCATCTCCTTGATGGCGGTGAGTATGATCCCGCCACTACTGGTCGGAAACCTGGTGTTCCTGGCCATGGCGCTGTTCTTCTCCGGTCTGACGATCGCACCGACGATGGTGACATCGATGAGCCTGGTCGAACGGCTGGTACCGCGGGCACGGCTGACCGAGGGCATGACGTGGACCTCCACGGGGCTCGCGATCGGGGTCGCCCTGGGGGCCGCGCTCGCCGGCCGGGTGACCGACGCGCACGGCGCCTCGGCGGCGTTCGCGGTGCCCGCCGGCGCGGCGTTCCTCGCCGCGGCGGTGGCAGGACTCGGGTATCGCCGGCTGCGTCCGGCGCCGGAGCGGGAGGAGCCGCGCGGTGGGTACGACGACGGACACGGCGCGATCAGCGCGCACGACACGGTCGACGGACGCGAAGGTGTGGCGTAACTGGGCGGGGAACGTCACCGCGCGCCCGGCGCGCGCGGTGGCGCCGGCCTCGGCCGACGAGCTGGCGGCGGTGCTGCGCGCCGCCGCGGCGGACGGGCTGACGGCCAAGGCGGTCGGCTCCGGCCACTCCTTCACCTCGGCCGCCGCCACCTCCGGGGTGCTGATCCGGCCCGAGGGGCTGACCGCGATCCGCTCCATCGACCGGGCGGCCGGCACCGTGACGGCCGAGGCCGGGGTGCAGCTCAGGCAGCTCAACGCGGCGCTGGCCGCGGAGGGCCTGTCGCTGACCAACATGGGCGACATCATGGAGCAGACGGTGGCCGGCGCCACCAGCACCGGCACCCACGGCACCGGCCGCGACTCGGGCTCGATCGCCGCGCAGATCACCGCGCTCGAACTGGTCACCGCGGACGGCTCGGTGCTGACCTGCTCGGCCGACGAGCGGCCCGAGGTCTTCGCCGCGGCCCGGATCGGCCTCGGCGCGCTCGGCGTGGTCAGCGCGGTCACCTTCGCGGTCGAGCCGGTCTTCCTGCTGACCGCCCGCGAGGAGCCGATGGCCTTCGACCGGGTGATGTCCGAGTTCGACGCGCTGGTCGCGGAGAACGAGCACTTCGAGTTCTACTGGTTCCCGCACACCGACAGCTGCAACACCAAGCGCAACAACCGCAGCCAGGGACCCGCGGCGCCGCTCCCCGCGGTCCGCGGCTGGATCGACGACGAACTGCTGTCCAACGGGGTCTTCCAGGCCGCCTGCGCGCTCGGCAGGGCCGCTCCCGCCGCTATCCCGGGCATGGCCAGGATCTCCAGCAGGGCGCTGTCGGCCCGCAGCTACACCGACATCCCCTACAAGGTCTTCACCAGCCCGCGCCGGGTGCGCTTCGTGGAGATGGAGTACGCGGTGCCCCGGGAGGCGGCGGTCGACGCGATCCGGGCGCTCAAGGCGATGGTGGAGCGGTCGGACCTCCGCATCAGCTTCCCGGTGGAGGTACGGGTCGCGCCGGCCGACGACATCGCGCTGTCGACGGCGTCGGGCCGGGACAGTGCGTACATAGCGGTACACATGTACCGGGGCAGCCGGTATCAGGAGTATTTCACCGCGGTCGAGGCGATCATGACCGAGCGGGGCGGCCGGCCGCACTGGGGCAAGATGCACACCCGGGACGCGGAGTATTTCCGGGCCGTTTACCCGCGGTTCGCCGAGTTCACGGACGTGCGCGACCAGTTGGACCCGGGGCGGCTGTTCACGAACGACTACCTGCGGCGGGTGCTTGGTTCGTAGCCCTTCGCCCTTTTTGCCCCCGGCGCGTACCCCGTACGAGTGAGCCGGGTCACTCAACTCCCGCTCCGCACACCACATTCGGCGCGCGGCAGCCGCCCTCGGCTGGCCCAAATGGAGTACCGTGACGAATCCGTGCTCCCGGTTGCCCGTCCGGTCGCCCGGACGAACAGGGGGGAAGCCTCGACGGCACTCCTCCCGGTGCACGGCGATCGGTCACACTGAGTGGCCAATCGACCACCGTCCCATAACGGCGTGTCACCAGGCAGTGCCGACACGCCGGGTAACTCTGCAAGGTTGTGGCACGCTGCACCCGGGCAGGCCACACTCGTCCAACGGGAGCAGCGACGCAACTGACGTCGGCAGGCACCACCCGGGAGGTAACCGTGCCCGAACTGCGCGTCGTGGCCGTCAGCAACGACGGCACACGACTGGTGCTCAAGGCTGCCGACAGCACGGAATACACGCTCCCCATCGACGAGCGGCTGCGCGCCGCGGTCCGCAACGACCGTGCCAGGCTCGGCCAGATCGAGATCGAGGTCGAGAGCCATCTGCGGCCCCGTGACATCCAGGCGCGGATACGCTCGGGTGCCTCCGCCGAGGAGGTCGCGCAGATGGCCGGCATCCCGGTGGAGCGGGTGCGCCGCTTCGAGGGTCCCGTGCTGGCCGAGCGCGCCTTCATGGCCGAGCGGGCCAGGAAGACCCCGGTCAGGCGGCAGGGCGAGAGCACCGGCCCGCAGCTCGGCGAGGCGGTGGCCGAGCGGCTGCTGCTGCGCGGCGCGGAGAAGGAGACCGTGCTGTGGGACTCCTGGCGGCGCGACGACGGCACGTGGGAAGTGCTGCTGGTCTACCGGGTGGCCGGTGAGCCGCACTCGGCGAGCTGGACCTACGACCCGCCGCGCCGGCTGGTGCAGGCGGTGGACGACGAGGCCAGGTCGCTGATCGGCGAGACCACCCAGGCGCAGGCACAGGCGCAGGAGCCGAGCTTCCCGTTCGTGCCGCGGATCGCCAGGCTGCCGCGGGACCGCCCGCTGGACCGGGCGCTCGACCGGCAGTTGGAGCGGCCGGACCGGCAGGAGCGCGAGCCCCGGGAGGCCAGGGAGGCGCGGGCCGACGAGCGGGCCGTCCTCGCGGAGCCGGAGGAGCGCGACTCGCTGACCAGCCTGCTGGAGGCCGTGCCGAGCTTCCGCGGCGACATGGTCGTGCCCGCCCCGCCGACGGCTCCGCCGGACGCGGTGCCGGCCGCGCAGGAGCCCGCCGCCGAGGTCGAGCAGGAGACGGCGGCCCCGGCCGCCAGCGCGGGGTCCGCCTACGCCGACGTCCTGATGCCGCGGGCCGTCGCGGGCCACCGCGACCGGCTGGTCGGCACCACCGACCGCCAGGCCGAGGCGGACGGCGTCCGGCCGGGCCGCAGAGCGACCGTCCCGAGCTGGGACGAGATCGTCTTCGGCAGCCGCCGCAAGAAGCAGGAGTGATGTCCGCGTCGATGCCAGCGGTCTGACGCGGGACAGCTCGTGCCCGCGGTCTGACGCGGGGACAGCCACGGGTAAGGGGCGGCCACCCAGCTGGCCGCCCCTTACCCGTGTCCGGTGCGGGCGTCAGCCAGCCTGGCCGCCGGTGGCGACCGGGCGGGCCGGGTCCGCGGTCCACTCGCTCCAGGAGCCGGGGTAGAGGGCGGCGGGGATGCCGGCCTCGGCCAGGGCGAGGATCTCGTGGGCGGCCGAGACGCCGGAGCCGCAGTAGACGCCGACCTCCGTGCCGGGGGCCGCGCCCAGCGCGGTGAAGCGGGCGGCGATCTCCGCGGCGGCCAGGAAGGTGCCGTCGGGGGCGGAGTTGGCCGTGGTGGGGGCGTTGACGGCGCCCGGGATGTGGCCTGCCACCGGGTCGATGGGCTCGGCCTCGCCCCGGTAGCGCTCGGCGGCGCGCGCGTCGAGCAGCAGGCCGCGGCGGGCCAGCGCGGCAGCGCCGTCCGCGTCCACCACCGGCATGCCGCCGGGCCGTGCCACGAAGTCGCCGTCGCCCGGCGGCGGTTCCTCGGCGCTCAGCGGGCCGCCCGCGGCCCGCCAGGCGGCGAGGCCGCCGTCCAGCACCCGGACCCGCCGGTGGCCCGCCCAGCGCAGCAGCCACCAGGCGCGGGCCGGGCCCCAGCCGTTCCCGTCGTCGTAGACGACCACGTCGGTGTCCGCGCCGACCCCTGCCCGGCGCATGGCCGCGCCGAAGTCCTCCGCGTCAGGCAGCGGATGCCGCCCCGCGGCTCCCGGCGGCGCGGCCAGCTCCGCGTCCAGGTCGACATAACGCGCCCCGGGGATATGGCCCTTGGCGTATTCGCCATGTCCGGGCGGGCCGCCCATCCGGTAGCGCACGTCCAGCAGGACCGGCGGCACGGGGGCCGCGGCCAGCTCGGCCGCACTGATGAGAAATTCCATGTACCTATTGTGGAGGCACGGTAGTTGTCCCCGGCGCGGCCGGGCCGCGCGCGGCCGTCTGCGGTGCGACGATCTGCTGTGCCACCCCCGGGCAAGCCGGGCAGGCAGCGGGCTGCCCACGAGGAGAACGTTCGCATGACCACCGAGGTACAGAACCGGCGTCCGCCTGGCACACCCTGCCTGGCCAGTCTCATGGCACACCGGCCCGACCTGGCCCGGGACTTCTACGGGGCGCTGTTCGGCTGGGACTTCACGCCGGGGCCGCCGCAGCTCGGCTCCTACACGCTCGCCGAGGCGGGCGGCCTGCGGGTCGCCGGCATCGGCGAGGGAGCGCCGCAGGCGGACCGGCCGGCTGTGTGGACCACCGTGCTCGCCACCGACGACGTCGACCGCGCCGCGGAGTCGGTACGCGAATGCGGCGGCACGGTCGGTATCGGCCCGCTCAACGCCGGTGAGGACGGCCGGCTGGCCATCGCCGTCGACCCCTCGGGGGCCGTCTTCGGCATCTGGCAGGGCGGGCGGTTCGGCGGCGCGGACGTCACCGGCGTGCCGGGCAGTGTGGCGTGGAGCGAACTCGTCACGCACGACTCGGCCCTGGTCGGCAAGTTCTACGAAGCGGTGTTCGGTTTCGGGGTGGACCGGGCCGCCGGGGTGGACGGCGGCGAGGACCGGGCCGAACTCACCGTGGACGGGCGGGCGGTGGCCGGCGTCCACGGGGTCGGCCGCGATCTTTCCCCTGAACGGGGTGCGCACTGGATGACAGGTTTCGCTGTCGCGGACGTCGCTGCTGCGGTCCGCCTCGCTTCACGGCTCGGCGGCCGGGTCCTCTCCCCGCCCACGGCCGGCCCGCACGGTCCCACGGCCACGGTGGCCGACCCCGAGGGGGCGGTCTTCTCACTCGTGGGCCGGGTCTGAGCGAGTGCCTCCGGCCTGGTCCTCACGCCTGCTTCCCCCGGCGGTGGGCCCACTGCCGGGGGAAGGTCCCGGCAGAGGGGCGCGGGGGCAGCCCGGGGTGGGACAGAGGTCACGCCACCTCGCCGGATGCCGCCGCCGCCGACAGGAGGTACGGCGCTCCTGCCAGGACCAGGCCCGCCGCCCCGCGGACTTCGGCCCCGTCGCCGAGGCCACCTGTGACGATCTCGACCCCCCGCGCCGCGGAGGGGAGAGTGTGCCGGCGGACCCCGGCCCGCAGCGGTTCGAGCAGATCCTCGCCGGCCCCGGCAAGATCGCCGCCGACCACGATGAGCCGCGGGTTGAGCAGGGTGACGAGCGTGGACAGGGCACGCCCCACCGCGTCCCCGGCGTCGCGCACCGCGCGCAGCGCCCCGGCATCGCGCTGCTTGATCAGTGCGGGCAGGTCGCGCGCGGCGATGTGCCGGCCCCAGCTCTGCGTCAGCAGCCGGGCGATGGCGACGGGACTGGCCACCGTCTCCAGGCAGCCGCGGTTGCCGCAGCGGCAGATGAGGCCGTCGGTGATCAGCGGCAGGTGCCCGATCTCGCCGGCCAGCCCCCGCGCCCCCAGCAGCAGCTGCCCGTTGCTGACGATCCCGGCGCCGATGCCGGCCGACAGCCGGATGTAGACCATGTCGCCGACCTGCCGCCCGGCGCCGTACATCAGCTCGGCCAGCGCTCCGGCGTTCGCGTCGTTGGTGACCCGGACCGGGAGGGCGGTGCGGTGCTGGAGTTCCTCGGTGAGGTGCAGGCCGACCCAGCCCGGCATGATGCCCTCGGCGCCGAGTTCGCCGCTGCCCTTCTCCACCGGCGAGGCGATCCCGGCGCCGATGCCGAGCACCCGTTCGCGGGCCACCCCGGTCTCCTGGAGGGCGCGGCCGACGAGGACGGCCACGAGGTCGAGGGTCTCCTCCGGCGCGCGGTCGACGTCCTTGGCCACCCAGTGCTCCCACAGCACCGTCCCGAACAGGTCGCACAGGTTCACCCGTACGTGCTGGTGGCCGATGTCCGCGCCGATCGCGTAGCCCGCGGTCGGGACCAGGGACAGCGACTGCGCCGGGCGCCCGGTGCGGCGCGGCTCCGGGTCGTCGGTGTCCGGATCCTCCTCGGTGACCAGGCCGATCGCGATGAGGTCGGCGATCAGCGAGGAGACGGTGGCGCGGGACAGGCCGGTGACCCGTACCAGTTCGGGACGGCTGCTGCGCGGTGTGGCGTGCAGGGCTTCGAGGACCCGCAGCCTTCCGACCTCGCGCAGGTTGACTGGTGTGTCGATCGTGACCCCCGGGGGTGTGCATGCAGGCGCGCGGATCGTGATTCCGCGTGCCCCGCCCTCTTGCGTCCGGCCCGGTCAAGAGCCTTGACTTATGACGAACTTCAGGCAGAAACTCGCGAACTGTTCTATCCAACTCCACGAGTTTCAGTCGATGCCGGATGAATAACGATTCACGGCCCAGTGCCGCCCGAGGAGGACGCACGTGACGACGACAGCACCGCAGGCCCTGCGGATCGGCATGGTAGGCCATGCCTTCATGGGAGCGGCGCACTCGCACGCGTGGCGCACCGCGGGCCGCTTCTTCGAGCTGCCGCTGCGGGTCGAACTGACCGCGGTCTGCGGCCGGTCGGCGGAGCGCGTGCGGCAGGCCGCCGAGCAGTACGGCTGGCAGTCCACCGAGACCGACTGGCGGGACCTGGTCGCCCGGCCGGACATCGACGTGGTGGACATCTGCACTCCCGGCGACAGCCACGCCGAGATCGCGCTGGCGGCGCTGGCCGCCGGCAAGCACGTGCTGTGCGAGAAGCCGCTGGCCAACTCGGTCCGCGAGGCCGAGGAGATGGCCGCGGCGGCGCAGAAGGCGGCGGCGGACGGGGTCCGCTCGATGGTGGCGTTCAACTACCGCCGGGTGCCTGCGCTGGCGCTGGCCAGGCAGCTGGTCGAGCAGGGCAGGCTGGGCCGGATCCACCACGTGCGGGCGCAGTATCTGCAGGACTGGCTGGTGGACCCGGAATTCCCGCTGGCCTGGCGGCTGGTCAAGGACCGGGCGGGCTCCGGCGCGCTCGGCGACCTGGGCGCGCACAGCATCGATGTGGCGCAGTACCTGACCGGGCAGCGGATCTCGTCGGTGGGCGCGGTGCTGGAGACGTTCGTGACCGAGCGACCGCTGCCGGCCAGCTCCAGCGGCCTGTCCGGTACTGCGGGCAGCGAGCGCGGCTCGGTGACGGTGGACGACGCGGCGCTCTTCACCGCGCGCTTCGACGGCGGCGCGATCGGCGTGTTCGAGGCGACGCGCTTCGCCACCGGGCACAAGAACGCGATGCGGATCGAGATCAGCGGCTCCTCGGGCAGTCTGGCCTTCGACGCCGAGTCGATGAACGAGCTGTCCTTCCACGACCGCTCCGAGGACGGCACGACCGCCGGCTTCCGCCGCATCCTGGTGACCGAGCCGACCCACCCGTATCTGGACGCCTGGTGGCCGCCGGGCCACCTGATCGGCTACGAGCACACCTTCACCCACCAGGTGCGCGACTTCGTCACGGCCGTCGCGGAGGGTACGGACCCGCGTCCGTCGTTCGGCGACGGGCTCCAGGTGCAGAAGGTGCTGGCGGCCGTCGAGTCGAGCGCGGCGGCGCTCGGCGTGCACATCCCGGTGCAGGGCGCCCCCGTAAAGCCCTGAGCCGCCGCTTGCCCCGGCACGACCCCGTAACGGCACGACCTTCCCCCGGAGCTTCGCCCGGGGGTTCCCGAGCGCCTGCCACAGGAGGACGCACATGGCACGACCCGTCACCCTCTTCACCGGCCAGTTCGCCGATCTGCCCTTCACCGAGGTGTGCCGGCTGGCCTCGCAGTGGGGCTACGACGGCCTGGAGATCGCCTGCTGGGGCGACCACTTCGACGTCGAGGCGGCACTCAGCGACGACAGCTATCTGCCGCGGCTGCGCGACACCCTGGACAAGCACGGGCTGCGCTGCTGGACGATCTCCTGCCATCTGACCGGGCAGGCGGTCTGCGACCACCCGATCGACGAGCGGCACAAGGGCATCCTGCCGTCCAGGATCTGGGGCGACGGCGAGCCCGAGGGGGTGCGTACCCGGGCCGCGGAGGAGATCAAGAACACCGCGCGGGCCGCCGCCGCCTTCGGCGTCGACACCGTGGTGGGCTTCACCGGCTCATCGATCTGGCACACCGTGGCGATGTTCCCGCCGGTGCCGCCGGAGATGATCGACCGCGGCTACCAGGACTTCGCGGACCGCTGGAATCCGATCCTGGACGTCTTCGACGAGGTGGGGGTGCGCTTCGCGCACGAGGTGCACCCCAGCGAGATCGCGTACGACTACTGGACGACCGTGCGCACCCTTGAGGCGATCGGCCACCGCCCGGCCTTCGGGCTGAACTTCGACCCCAGCCACTTCGTGTGGCAGGACCTGGACCCGGTCGGTTTCCTCTACGACTTCAAGGACCGCATCTACCACGTCGACTGCAAGGAGTCGGTCAAGCAGCTGAACGGGCGAAACGGGCGGCTCGGCTCGCACCTGCCGTGGGGCGACCCGCGGCGCGGCTGGGACTTCGTCTCGACCGGGCACGGCGACGTCCCGTGGGAGCCGGTCTTCCGGATGCTCAACAGCATCGGCTACGCGGGGCCGATCTCGGTGGAGTGGGAGGACGCCGGCATGGACCGGCTGCTGGGCGCGCCCGCCGCGCTGGCGCACGTACGCGAGCTGGCCGCGATCGAGCCGCCCGCCGCATCCTTCGACTCGGCCTTCAGCTCCTCGTCCTGACCGCACGGCGACGGCCGCCGATCGCCACGGCGAACAGGTGCATGCCGACCTGGTGGTCCACCTGGGTCTTGCTGACGTCCGGCAGGGTGATCGCCTGCACGGTCTTGCCCGGCAGCAGGTCCACGGTCGCCGCGGATATGTGCACGGTCTGGGTCTGCTGTCCGCCGCCGTTGTTCAGATACGGCGTGCTGGCGGCGAAGTCGCTGCCCTGGGTGGGCGATCCGGCCCACCAGTCCGACAGCGCCAGCGCGTAGGTCTGCGTGGTGCCGTCGGTGTAGACGATGGTGCCGGTGCCCGAGGTGCTGCCGAAGGTGCTGGTGCCGACGAAGCCCAGCTTGCTTCCGCTGCCGGTGATCTCGACCGCCTGGCCGCCCGCGACGATGTTGTCGGGCTGCCCGGTGCCCGCGGTGGCGGGCCACGGGAAGGACACCCCGTCGTGGTCGGTGCTCTCCCCCGCATGCCAGCCCAGCGCGGCCAGCGCCTGGAGCGAGAAGCTGGCGCCCTCCGCGTCGATACTGCCGGTGGTGGTGTGGGCGTCGTCGCTGATGCCGGAGTTGTTGTAGGCGGCGCTCACCGAGGCGTAGGGCACGCTGACCGGCGCCTGCGCGCTGTGGGCGCCGGCCGGGGTGGTGACGGTGGCGTCCAGCGTGAAGTTGTCCGGGGTGGCGCCGTCCGGCACGGTGACCGACCAGCTGGTGGTGACCGACTGGCCAGGGCCGACCTGGTCGAAGGCCGCCGGGGTGGTGGCGGTCGCGGTCCAGCCGGCGGGGGCGGCGAGCGAGACGGTGATGTCCCGCACCGCCGAGGCGCTGCCGTTGGTGTAGGTGGTGGTCGCGGTCAGGGTGCTGCCGGCCTTGGCGATGGGCAGCGCCTTGAGGGTCAGCGAGTTGCGGACCACGACGGGCGCGGAGCCGGTGACCCCGCCGACGGTCGCCGAGACGGTGGCGACGCCGTCGGCGACGGCGTGGACGCTGCCGTTCTTGTCGACGGTGGCCACGGCCGGGTCGCTGCTGCGGTAGGTGACCTTGGCCTTGCCCAGGTCCACGAAGGACTGGTCGTTGTTGACCGCCTCGACGACGCCGTCCGCGGTGATGGAGGTGTCGCGCTGCTCCTTGCTGTGGTCGGTGTCGTCCTTGATCCACTTGTTCTTGGCGGTGAGGCTGAAGGTGTCGCCCGCGTTGTGGACGACGTCCTCCGGCTGCACGGTGACGGTCTGCACCTTCGGTGTCAGGGCGCCGCTGATCGTCACCTTGGCGCTGCCCGCGACATGGGCGGAGTCCGGGCCGACCTGGAAGCGGTAGCCGCCGGAGGGCACGGTCTGCCGGGACGCCGAGGCGTCCCACGAGGACAGGTCGGCGGCCTTGACGGTGAGGTTGAGGTGCTGGGTCTTCCCCGGCTTGAGCACCTTGGTCTTGGCGAAGCCCGCCAGCCGCTCCTTGGGCAGTTCGACGCCCGGCACGGTGAAGGGCGTGGCCGCGTAGAGCTGGGCGACGGCGGCGCCCGCGGTCTTCCCGGTGTTCGTCACGTCGACGCCGATCTTCACGGTGCCGTCCGCGGTGATCTGCTGCTTGTTCGCGGTGACGTTCGTGTACGAGAAGGTGCTGTAGCTCAGCCCGTAGCCGAAGGGGTAGGTCGGGGCGCCGGTGAAGAACTGGTAGGTGCGGCCGAGTCCGCCGGTCTCGCCGGGGGTGAGGCCGTAGTTCTGCTTGTCGGGCAGCTGCGAGTCGTCCTTGTACCAGGTGAAGTTCAGGTGCCCGGACGGATTCTGCGCGCCGAACAGCACGTCGGCGAGCGCGGTGCCCTGGGCCTGGCCGTTGTAGCCGCTGAAGACGATCGAGGACACCTTGTCCTGCTCGTCGTCGATCTTCACCGGGCCGTCGGACTGGATGACCAGCGCGAGCTTGTCGTTGCCCAGTGCCGCGGTCTGGTTGATCAGCGAGTCGTAGTTGCCGGGCATCGCGATGTTGTCGCGGTCGTTGCCCTCGTCGCCGTTGGCCTTGGTGGTGCCGACGAACAGCACGACGAGGTCGGCGGCCCGGATGTCGGCCTTGGTGCGGTCGCTGAGCACCGCGTCGGTGGTGGCGGTGGACGAGGTGCCGGCCGCGTCGTAGACGACGGAGGCGGTCGGGTCGGCCGCGTGCACCTCGTTGAGCACGCCCTGGAGCGGGCTGGTGGTGTGGGTCGGCTCGCCCGAGTAGAGGCCGAGCGAGGTCGTGTCGGCCAGGTCGCCGAGCACCACGACCTTCTTGGCCCTGGCCGGGTCGACCGGCAGCAGCGGTGCCTTGGCGGACGCCGGTCTGGCGTTCTTGAGCAGCACCAGCGAATTGTCGGCGACCTTGGCGGCCAGCGCCTGGTGCGCGGGGCTCTCGACCTGGTCCTTGGTGATGGCGGTGTACGGCACGGAGCCGGCCGGGTCGAACTCGCCGGTGGCCATCCGTACGGTGAAGACCTTCACCAGCGCGGTGTCGATGACGCCCTCGCTCAGGGCGCCGGCCCCGATGGCCTCCTCAATGTTCGCGGTGGTGGCCTCGTCGCCGGTGCAGTTCAGGTCGGTGCCGGCCCGCAGCGCGTACGCCTGCCCGCCGGCCTGCCCGGACACCGTCTTGCCTGTGGAGGTCTCGGTCCAGGTCGGGTTGTCCTTGTGGTCGGTGGTCCAGCCGGGCGGCGCCCAGTCGTGGCCGCCGGGGAAGAGCCGCCAGTTGGTGCCCACCGCGCCGCAGTCGGAGGTGATGTAGCCGCCGAAGCCGTAGGTGCGCTGGGCGAGTTCGTTGGTGGTGTAGGTGTCGGAGACCGACGGCGTGCCGTTGATCGCGTTGTACGACGTCATCAGGCCCGACACGTGGGCCTGCTCGATGAGGTCGCGGAATTGCGCGGTGTAGTAGTCGCGCAGGTCGGTGTCGTTGACGTCGGAGCTGATGCCGGTGCGGTTGTCCTCGACGTTGTTCAGGGCGTAGTGCTTGGCGGTCGCGGCGACCTTGAGGTAGCCGGTCTGCGAGCTGCCGTCCTGGTTGTTGCCCTGGTAGCCGTCGATGAACTGCCCGGCCATCTGGCCGACGAAGTACGGGTCCTCGCCGAAGGCCTCGTCGGTACGGCCCCAGCGCGGGTCGCGGTCGAGGTTGACGGTGGGCGCCCAGTAGGTGAGCGAGCCGTAGTCGTCGGCAGACGGGCCGAGGTTGTTCTGGCCCTTGTCGAAGAGCGACTTGTCGAGGAAGCCGCGTACCTCGTCGGAGATCGCGGTGCTCTCCTGGTACAGCAGGTCGCGGTCCCAGGACATCGAGGAGGCGAAGTTGGTGGGGAAGCTGGTGGAGTGGACGCCGCCCTGGACGCCGCCGTTGTGCTGGTCGGCACCGAGCTGGTTGACGCCGTGCTGGCCCTCGCTCCAGTACGTGTACTGCTGGACGCCGAGCCGCGCAATGGCGGGTCCGCTGTTCGTGCTGAGCTGCTGGACCTTCTCCTGCAGGGTCATCCGGGACACCAGGTCCGCGGCGCGCTCCTGGAAGGAGTAGTGGGTGTCCAGGTAGATCGGGGTGGCCGCCGCCGTCGCGCGCGGGGTGTCGGCAGCGGCCGTACTCCCGTAGCCCGCGGTCATCGCGGCGGCGCACGCAAGGGCGCACGCTGCCGCAAGTCCCGCACGCCGGCGCTTTCGCTGGTCCATCCTGCCTCCGTCGTCATCGAGCAGGGCCCGGACGATCGGCGGACTTCCGTGCAAGTCCGAAGAAAGATCCGGGGATTGCGGTAACAACTGGGCAGTGTGTGGCCACCTTTGACGCAAGGTCAAGAGCGGCGGCCTGATTCATAGGACGATTCGGCTCGATGACGACATAAGTCAGGAGCGGTCCCGGCCGCGCAGCCGCGGGGTGAAGGTGGCGTGGAAGATGGTCGAGGCGGCGCCGACCGCCGCGGCCTCCGCGCTGAGCACCGAGCGCTCCACCTCGACCTGCCGCAGCCGGCGCGCCTGCGGGAAGTCGTTCACCACCCGGCCGATCTCCTCCAGGTAGAAGGGTGCCGCGTCGTCGGTGAAGAACGGGCCGCCCAGCACGATCAGATCGATGTCCAGCAGATCGACCAGGCCGAGCGCGCCGCGCCCGATCGCGCCCGCGACCTCGCGCAGCGCCCCGGCCGCCGCCTCGTCGCCCGCCGCCGCGGCCCGGCCCACCGCCCGGTAGGCGGCCGTACTGCCGCCGGCGCCGCCGGCGCCGCCCGCGCCCCGCAGGCCGCGGCGGGCCGCGAAGTCCGGTACGGAGACCGGCGGGTTGCACTCGGGCAGCACCTCGGGCCTGCCGTCCGCGCCGACCCGGCCCAGCGCGATGGCGCACAGCTGGCCGAATTCCCCGGCGTTGGCGCTCACCCCGCGGTAGAGGTCGCCGTTGAGGTAGAGGCCCGAGCCGACTCCCGTACCGAGGTAGAGGTAGGCGAAGTCGCGTGCCCTGCGGTCGCGTCCGATCCACCGTTCCCCCGCCGCCGCGGCCAGCGAGTCCTTCTCGATGATCACCGGGCACGGGAAGTGGTCCTGGAGCAGGTACAGCAGCGGCAGGTCGTTCCAGGCCGACATCAGCGGCGGGTCGAGCACCGTGCCCGAGGCGATGTCCACCGGGCCCGGTACCGCGACGCCGATACCGAGGAAGCCGTCCTCGCGCACCGCACCGCGCGCCTTCTCCAGCGCCTCGCGGCCCAGCGCGACGACCTGGGCGACGAATTCGCCCGGGTCGATGTCGGCGCTGACCGGCCGGGTGCAGGTGCAGACGATCGCGCCGTCCAGGTCGATGACGACCGCGGTGAGCACCTCGGGGTCGATGTGCAGCCCGAGCGCGTGGGCCGCGGTGCCGCACAGCCGGACCGGGGTGCGCGGTTTGCCGGAGGTGGCCCGGCGCTGGGCGTCCTCCACCAGGATGCCCCGGTCG
Organism: Streptomyces sp. IBSBF 2435; assembly: GCF_036815005.1. Taxonomy (NCBI): domain Bacteria; kingdom Bacillati; phylum Actinomycetota; class Actinomycetes; order Kitasatosporales; family Streptomycetaceae; genus Streptomyces; species Streptomyces sp. IBSBF 2435. Next base: position 17,958 of record NZ_JAJSYW010000036.1, read on the forward strand.
AGCAGCGAGCGGGCGATCCTGGACACCGACTGCTGGGTCAGGCCGGTGCGGTGGGCGATCTCGCCACGGGTGATCGTGCCGGACAGCCGCACCGACTCGATGACCACGCACTCGTTGAAGGAGCCCAGGTCGATCTGGTTGACGCCGCTCGACGACGGCGGGCGCGCCGCCGCACCCGCGGTGCCCCCCTCCGGCACCGCGGCGCGCGGCGACCGCAGGTGTCCCGCGACGCTCTCCCGCAGCCAGCCGACCGGCCCCTCGGCCTGCTGGAGCGCCGCGATCAGGTCCAGATAGACCCGGCGGGACGACTCGGGGTGGCTGGTGCTGTCCAGCGCGACCATCGCGCGCAGGAAGCCGCGCCAGGACGACCTGGCCGGCAGCAGATGGACGCTGGGGCCGCCGGCCGTCCCGGCCTGCGGGTCCTGGCCGCGCTCGCCGGCGCCGGCGTCCCACAGGATGATCGCGTGCAGCGCGATGTCCGGGTGGTGCTCGGCGGCGGCGGACAGGAAGGCGGCCAGGCCGTCCTGCTCCGGGTGCCGCGCCCGCTCCTGCCCGGCCGGTCCGTCCGCCGGGCCCAGCGCGTCGAGCGCGCGGCCGAGCCCGGCGAGCACGTCCTCGCCGATCACGGTCGCGGCAGGCCCCGCGGCAGCCGCCGCGGCGGGCCGGGTGCCGGCCAGCAGCACCGCGCGCCGGGCGTCGGCGTAGAGGCCGAGCACCCAGACGTCGGCGCCGGGCAGCGGCGGCACGGTCGGGACGAAGGGGCCGGGGCCCGCGTCCGCGGTGAGCTGCCAGCGGCGGCGGATCGCGGCCACGGTGGCGTGCGACAGGCCGAGTTCGCGGGCGATGGCCCGCCCCGCGCCGCTGCCGCCGGGGGCGAGCAGGGCGCGGGTGACGACCTCGGCCTCGTCCACGGTGGCGGGCCGGCCGGTGCGCGGGCGCTGTTCGAGCCCGGGCAGGCCCGCGCTCTGCCAGCGGTGCCGCCAGGTGCCCACGGTCTGCCGGGAGATGCCGAGCCGGCGGGCGATCTCGGCGTCCCGCACTCCTTCCTCGGCGAGCAGCACGACCCGGGCGCGTACGGCCATCGGCCCGTTGCCGGCCGCCCAGCCGCGCAGCAGCTCGCGGCTGTCGGCGGCCGTGGCCGTGGCTGTGCCTGTGCCTGTGCCTGTGCCTGTGCCTGTCGGTACGTCAGCCACGGCTCACCCCGGCGTCCCGGGCGGTGGCCGGGGTCAGGCGCAGGGTGAGGATCTGGAAGGGGCGCAGCGTCAGCGGTACGCGGTCTGCGTCGTGCGGACGGGCGGTCAGCGGGGCCTCCAGCAGGTCGGTCTCGTGGACGGCGGTCACGGGGAAGCCCGCGGTCAGGGTGGTGCGGGTCCGGCCGCCGCGTGACTCGTAGAGCCTGACCACGACGTCGCCGCTGCGGTCGTCGGCGAGTTTGACGGTCTCGACCAGCACTCCCGGGTGGTCGGCGGCGATCAGCGGGGGCGGCGCCGGTGTGCCGGGGCCGGGCCGCAGCGGGAGGTTGAGGGCGTATCCCTCGGCGATGGCGTCGCCGATGTCGGCGCCGGGCCGCAGGGTGTGCCGGAAGCACTGGAGGCCGCGGTCGGCGTGCGGGTCGGGGCTGTGCGGGGCGCGCAGCAGGGTGCTGCGGACCACGGTGGTGGTGCCGCCGTCGGCGCGGGTGTGCCGGGTGACGTCGTAGCCGTAGGTCGCATCGCAGGCCAGGGCCACGCCGAAGCCGTGCTCGCCGACGTGGATCCAGCGGTGTGCGAGGGCCTCCTGGCGGGCGGCGTCCCGGGCGGCGTTCTCGTGGGTGGGCCGGGCGACATGCCCGAACTGGACCTCGGCGCGGCTGTGCTCGGCGTGCACGTCGAGCGGCCAGGCGGCCTTGAGCACGGTGTCCTGCTCGCGCCAGTCGACCTCGGTGTCCACCGCCAGCGCCCGGCTGCCGGCGCTCAGCGTCAGTTCCTGGACCACGGTCGAGCGGCCGGTGCCGCGGGTCACCCGGACCGCGGCGAGCAGCGGGCCCGCCGCCGTCACCTCGACGCTCCCGGCGGTGTCCAGGTCGCGGCAGGTGCTGCGGTAGCCGGGGTCGAGGTGCAGCGCGCTCCAGTCGGCGGGCTCGTCACGGTGCAGTTGCAGCAGGTTGCCCGCCTCGCCGGGGGCGACCGCGTCGCGTCCCGTGGCCAGGTCGACGGCGGAGCGCACCAGTCCCTCTGCGTCGACGCGCACCCGCAGCAGCCCGTTGTCCAGCAGGTGGCCGCCGCCGTCGGCGGGGGTGACGGTGACCGGCGCGGTGCCGCCCAGCGGCAGTCCCGCGGGGCCGCCGCCGAAGGCGGGCGCCTGCGCCATGACGGCGATCCGGCCGTCGGGCAGCGGCTGCCCGTGGGCGGGCGGGGATCCGGCGCCGGCCTCGGGCGCGGGCAGGACGACGACCTCGCGGCGCGCGTGCGGACCGGAATTGAGGACGCTCGCGCCCTCCGGGTCGCCCGCGGCCCGCCGGATGAGCCGGTCGAGGCGCCGCTGCACATCGCGGTGGGTCAGCTCGGCCTCGCCGTGCACCCAGGCGATCGAGGTGCCGGGCAGGATGTCGTGGCACTGCTGGAGCAGCACCTTCTTCCACAGCCGCTCCAGCTCGTCGTGGGGATAGGGGACGCCGTGGCATATTGCCGCGGTCGCCGACCACAGCTCCGCCTCGTGCAGCAGTGCCTCGCTGCGCCGGTTGCCGCGTTTGGTGCGGGCCTGGCTGGTGTAGGAGCCGCCGTGCGGCGTCAGGTCGATCTCGCCGCGCCACACCGGGGCGGCGGCGTATTCGGCTTCCGCGTCGCGGAAGAAGCGCGCGGGGGAGCGCACGGACACCCGGGGGGCGCCTTCGAGGTCGGCGAGCCGGCGGGCGCGCTCCAACATGTCCCGGTCGGGGCCGCCGTCGCCGCGGCCGAAGGGCAGCAGCGAGCGGGTGGCGGCGCCCATCTCGGCGAAGTCCGCGACCGCTGCGGTGACGTCGCCGCCGGTCAGGGCGCTGCCATCGGGGCCGCCCGGCGCGAGGTGGGTGAACAGCCGGGTGCCGTCGATGCCCTCCCAGCGGAAGGTGTGGTGGTCGGGGCCCGAGCCGGCGTCGGGGCGCCTGCTGAGGAACCATTTGGCCCCGGACAGCGCGGCGAGCTGCGGAAAGGCCGCGGACGCGCCCGACGCGTCGGGCAGCCACACCCCGTCGCTCTCCACACCCAGCTCGTCGCGGAAGAAGCGCCGCCCGTGGACGAACTGCCGCACCAGCGCCTCGCCGCCGGGCATCTCCGCGTCGGCCTCGACCCACATGCCGCCGACCGGCGCCCAGTTGCCGTGGGCGACGGCCTTGCGGATCCGCTCGAAGACGTGCGGCTGGTGGTCCTTCATCCAGGCGTAGTGCTGCGCGGCCGAGGCGGCGACGATCAGTTCGGGGTATTCGTCGGCGAGCGCGGCCATGGTGCTGAAGGTGCGGGCGCACTTGCGTACGGTCTCGCGGACCGGCCACAGCCAGGCGGAGTCGATGTGCGCGTGCCCGACCGCGTCGAGGCGGTGGGCGGACTCGTGGGCGCGGCGGGCCAGCAGCGGGGCGAGCACCGTACGCGCGCGGTCCGCGGTCCTGGCGACGGCCCGCGGGTCGACGGCGGCGACGGCCCGCTCCAGCGCTACGCGTATCTCGTGCCTGCGGGGTGTGTCGGCGGGCAGCGCCCGCATCAGACCGCTGAGCGTCTCGAAGTCGTGGATCAGCTGCCAGACGGTGTCGTCGCGTACCGCCAGGTCGGCGCGGCGCAGCCGGTACAGCGGGGTGTCGCCCGCGGTGGCGGGGTCGCCGTAGCGGGCGCCCGCGCCGGTGCCGCCCTCGATCCGCGGGTTGGCGGCGGCCTCGACCAGCAGCCTGACGCTCTCGCCGCCGGTCGCGGAGCGGTGCAGCAGGACCGCGTCGAGGTGCGGGTGCAGGCCTTGCAGGGGGATGCCGTGCCCGTCGTGGACCAGGCCCTCGGCGCGCCCGGCCAGGGCGCCGGCGCCGTCCTGCGAGCCGAGGTCGATCAGTGCCTCGACCCGGCGGCCCGCCCACCGCTCCGGCACGGTCGCGCGGACGTCGAACCAGCTGGTCGCCCAGGGGCGGCCCCATGGCTCGCCCACGGTGAAGGGAACGTAGCCGGCGCGCAGGGCCAGCTCCACGGGCACCGGTTCGCCCGCGATGTGCCAGGCGCCGACGTCCATGGGCAGCCGCTGCGGATACAGCGCGGGGCGCAGCCGTTCGGCGAGGAAGGCGGCGGTCCGCTCTTCCCCGGACGTGATCCGGTCATGCATGGGCAGCCCTTCCTGTCCAGCCAGTAACCGCTATGTAAAACCATGTGTGTTATCAAGTCAACGCTTGCGCCGAATTCGACTTTCTCGCTGGTAGTGACCTGCAAGAACACCTGTGTCAGGTGAATTTCCCGCCGAATTGCGCATTCTTCGTCCATTAATTAACCTGACATCGGCGGCACGAAAAGGCGGCGGAGAGATCCGGCCCCCATGACCGGCTCTTTCCGCCGCCTCCCCGTGCTCCGCCGCGCCCCTCCCGGGTCCCGCGGTCAGCCGGTGAGCGGCACCGGGGCGGGCCGCTCGCAGCTGCTCGCCACCGGCAGCGCCCTGCCCTCGTGCGCCGCGTCGAGCAGGGTGAGCATCACGTCGAGGACGTGCTCGGCGACCTCGGCCGACGCCAGGTGCGGCCGGTCCTCGGCCACCGCCGCCGCCATGTCGGCCAGTCCGGTGCCGCGCCCGGCGCCCCGGTAGCCGGCCGAGACCGGCAGCGGCTGCCACGACCCGGCGGTGAACAGCTCCACCGGCCCCTCGAAGCCGTTCGGGTCGGGCACTCCGAGCGACCCGGCGGTGCCGTGCACCTCGATCCGCGGCAGGTGGGCGGCGTGGATGTCGAAGCTCATGACCAGCGTGGACAGCGCGCCGCCCGCGTGCTCCAGCACGCCCGTCACATGGGTGTCGACCTCGACCGCGAAGCGCTGCCCGGCCCGCGGCCCGCTGCCGATCTCCCGCTCGGCGCGCGGGGTGGCGGCGGCTCCGGTGACCTTGACGACCGGGCCGAGCAGGTGCACCAGCGCCGACAGGTAGTAGGGCCCCATGTCGAGCAGCGGGCCGCCGCCCGGCCGGTAGTAGAACTCCGGGTCGGGGTGCCAGGCCTCGTGTCCCGCGGTGGTCATGAAGGCGGTCGCCGCGACCGGGACGCCGATCAGCCCGTCGTCCACCGCCTTGCGCGCGGTCTGGGTGCCGGTGCCGAGCACGGTGTCGGGGGCGCTGCCGACGCGTACGCCCGCGGTGCGCGCCGCGGTCAGGACGGCGGTGGCCTCTGCGCGGGTGGTGGCCAGCGGCTTCTCGCCGTAGACGTGCTTGCCCGCGGCGATCGCGGCCAGCGCGACCTCGGCGTGGACGGCGGGGACGGTCAGGTTGAGCACCGCGTCCACATCGTTCCTGGCAACCAGTTCCCCGACGCCGCCCACCACCTGGGCGCCGGATTGCTCCGCCGCCTCCTTGGCGCGGGCGGGGTCCAGGTCGGTGACCGCGGTCAGCCGCAGCCCGTCGAGGCGGCCGACGGTGCCCAGGTACTGGCCGCTGATCTTGCCCGCACCCACCATGCCGACCCTCAGCGGCTCGCCCACAGCAGTCCCCTCTCGGTGATCGCCCGCACCTCGGGCACGTCGAAGTCGTCGGCCTTGTGGCCGATCGCGGAGACGAAGACCCGCCCCGCCCCACAGGTCCTGGTCCACACCTGAGGCATCACCACATCCTGCGCCCGGTCGCCGCCGGCCGGGAAGACCGTGCTGGCCAGAACCTCGTTGGCCGGGTCGGTGGCCACCCAGTAGTGCTCGGTGTGCACGGCGAAGTCCGCCAGGCCCGCGGTGATCCGGTGGCCGGGGGGCGCCAGGTGGACGGTGTAGTCCACGAAGCCCGGCGGGTGCATCAGGAACTGGCCGCCGGTCAGCCGCTGGTAGTCCACGTCGCCGCGGAAGGAGTCGATGATCCCGCCGTGCCAGCCGGCGAAGCCGGTGCCGGCGCGGACCGCGTCGGCCAGGCCCCGGCTCTGCTCCGCGGTGATCTCGCCCATCGTCCAGCACTGGACGACCAGATCGGTCGCGGCCAGCAGCGCGGCGTCGGCGTAGACGTCGAGCGAGTCGGAGATCTCGACGGCGAAGCCCTGGTCCTTGAGGAAGGGCAGGAACAGGTCGGTGATCTCCACCGGCGCATGCCCCTCCCAGCCGCCGCGGACGACAAGGGCCTTGCGAATCGGGTCGGTCACGGGCGTTGCACGCTCCCATCGGTGTTGCGCAGCAGGGCCCAGCGGTCGTGGGCCAGCGGTTCGGGTACGGGGTACTTCCTCGCCTCGGCCTCGTCGAAGCCGACGCCGTGGCCGGGGGCCTCGTTGGGGCGCAGTCCGCCGTCCCGGGCGGTGACCGTGCCGGGGAAGACCTCGTGCACGGCCGGCTTGAAGGCCGCTGCCTCCTGCACCCCGAAGGCATGGCTGGAGACGTCCATCGCCAGGGTCGCAGCCTGCGCGACCGGGCTGACGTCGGCCGGGCCGTGCGGTGCCAGGCGTACGCCGCGCAGCTCGCACAGCGCCGCGATCTTCCGCGCCGGGGTCAGTCCGCCGAGGGTGGGCACCCTGATCCGGGCGAAGTCGATGTCGGGCCCGGCCAGCAGGGCGGTGAACTGCGCCGGGTCGTGGAAGAGCTCGCCGACCGCGAGCGGTACGGGCGAGGCGTCGTGCAGCCGCTTGAAGTGCCCGGCGTCCTCGGGTGCGAGCAGGTCCTCGACGAAGTACAGCCCGGCGTCCTCGATCCGCCGCAGGAACTCCCTGGCCTGCCGCGGGTCGAGCCGCTCGTGCACGTCGTGCAGCAGCTCGACGCCGTCGCCGACGATCTCCCGTACCCGGGTGAGCACCGCGGGCACGTGCCGCAGATAGCCGGCGCTGTCCCAGGGCGCGCGCCGGGTGCGTACCGCCTCCGGATCGGCGGTGCCGCCGCCCGCGGCGCCGTAGGTGTCGGCGCCGGGGACCGCGGCCTGGATCCTGACGTGCCGGTAGCCGCGTTCGCGGGCGGCCAGCACCCTGTCGGCGATCTCGGCCGCGTCGCGGCCGTCGACATGGGTGTAGGCCTCGGCGAAGGTGCGCACCCGGCCGCCGAACAGCGAGTGCAGCGGCGTCCCGAGGCGCTTGGCCTTGAGGTCCCACAGGGCGACGTCGACGCCGCCGAGCGCGTTGCCGGTGATCGAGCCGCCGCGCCAGTAGGCGCTGTTGAGCAGCAGCCGGTGGATGTCCTCGATGTCGTCGGGGTCGCGGCCGACGAGCAGCGGGGCGACGTAGTCGTCGAGGACCGAGCGGACGGCGAGCGTACGCTGGGGGTCGCTCGCGCAGCCGAGGCCGTAGAGTCCCGGGTCGCTGGTCTCGACGCGGACGACGAGGTGGGGACAGCCGTGCGGGGCTGTCAGGAACGTGCGAACGGCCGTGATGCGGACGGTGGCACCACGCTCCTCGACCCAGGGTGCGGGTGCGAGCGGCGCGAGGCCGGCATCAGGCAAGGCCATGGGTGACTCCCACGTACAGATAGCGGAATAACGTACTGACTCCCGAACGTAAGGAGGCCGATCCGAGTTTGTCAATGCATATGACAAATGAGGACCGGCCGGGGAACAGAGCGTCAGGATCAGTGCTGTCCGAGGCGTTTGAGCAGGGTGCTCAGACTGTGCGCGGCCTCGGTCACGGCCTGCGCGACCTCTTCGAGCCGGGCGTCGTCCATCCGGCTCTTGGGCGCGGAGCAGCTGATCGCGTCCATGCCCTGGCCACCGCCGAGCGGCACCGCGACACAGCGGATGTCGACCGAGTTCTCACCGTCGTCCACCGCCCAGCCGCGCAGCCGGGTCTCGGCGAGCTGGGCGAGGAAGGCGTCGGGGTCGGTGACCGTACTGGGGGTGAGCCGCTCCAGCGGCCAGTCGAGCCGGCGCTGCACCTCGGCGTGGTCGAACTGCGAGAGCACCGCCTTGCCCAGTCCCGTGGCGTGCGCGGGCAGCCTGCGGCCGACCGCCGAATACATCCGAAGGGCGTGCCTGGACTCGCGTTTGGCCAGGTAGACCACATCCTTGCCGTCCAGCCTGCCCAGGTGCACGGCCTCACCGGTCTCCTCCGCGAGCACGTCGAGCACAGGCCCCGCGAGGCTGGTGACGTCGTCGCCCTCCAGGTAGGCCGTACCCGTCAGCAGCGCCTTGAGGCCGATGCCGTAGCGCGTGCCTGAGGGGTCCAGATCGACCCATCTGCGGGCCTCCATGGTCCGCAGGATCGCGTGCAGGCTGCTCTTGGGCACGGCCATGGCCGCGGCCATCTCCGCGAGCGAGAGCCGCGCGCCCCGCACCCCGAGCAGTTCGAGCACCTCCAGGACCCGAGCCGCGGACTTGACCTCTTCGGGCTTCCGCCCGCGCGCCGCTTCTGCCACCGATTCCACTGATCCTCCGCTCCCCGCGCCGACGCCTCACGGCCGCGCTGTGCCCATCTCACCTCAGCGCGCGTCTTGACGCTATACCAAACACGACCCTAAGTTCAGTCACTCCAACGTCATTCGGTCTTCTGAACGACCGGAGCCTAGGTAGGGGCCCATGCGCACACCATTCGCACGTTTTACCCCGAGAACCAGATTTGCCGCTGTGGCTGTGGCGACGGCCCTGTCGCTGAGCCCGCTGGCTGCCTGCGGCGGCGGTTCCTCCGGATCGGGCGACGCCAAGTCGCTCACCATGTGGACCTTCAAGCAGTCGCACGTCGCGGCGCTGAAGAACGCCGCCGCCGAGTTCAAGAAGCAGACCGGCATCACGGTCACCGTGCAGGCCTACGGCCCCGACGACGCCTACACCACCAAGGTGCAGGCCGCCGCCAAGACCCACGACCTGCCCGATGTGCTCGAAGTCCACTCCGACGGCGAGGATCTGGCCCTGGGCGCGACCGGCATCGCCCGCGACATATCGAAGGAGGTCGGCAGCGACTGGAGCGGCCTGTACCAGAAGGGCGTCCAGACCTCCGGCACGGTGACCCCCGCCAAGTACAAGGAGTCCCTGCCCGCCGACTCCAAGTCGCACGGCGTCACCGAGGGCCAGCGCTTCAGCGTCCCGCTGACCTCGGGCACCTTCGGCATCGTGATGGGCAACAAGAAGGCGCTGGCCGCCGCGGGCATCACCAAGCCACCGGCCAGCTACGAGGAATTCCTCGCCGACCTCAGGGCGACCACCGCCAAGGACCCGAAGAACGGCGGGGTCAGCCTCGGCCTGAAGGTCAAGGCCACCGGTCTGACCTGGGTGCTCCAGCCCCTGGCCTTCGGCGAGCTGGGCACCGACAGATACCACGCCCTCTTCGGCAAGGACGCGTCCGGCGACTTCTCTTCGCCGAACGGCCGGAAGGTGCTCGGCCAGTACGCGCAGCTCCAGCCTTACTGGATGCCCGGCACCCAGAGCCTGGACATCGACGCGGCCGACCAGGCCTTCGCGCAGGGCAAGTCCGCCTGGGACATCGGCGGCACCTTCACGCTGGCCTTCCTGGAGCAGAACGGCATGAACCCCGACGACGTGATGGCCTTCGGCATCCCCGGCCCGCAGGGCGGCGCCGTGCCCAAGCCGGCCCTCGGTCCGCTGGCGCTCACCGGCCTGACGGTCTCGGCCACCAGCAGTCACCCGAAGAACGCCGAGAAGTGGATGAAGTTCCTGGCCCAGCCCTCCGTCGCCTCGCAGTTCGCCAAGGACGCCACCGAGGTGCCGTCCACCGAACTCGGCGCGGACGCCGCCTCGGTGATGGGCGCGACGCTCGCCGACATGACCAAGGCCTTCGCCGGCACCCCTGAGACCACGTACGACCCGAGCCTGAACGACTTCCGGCCCGGCAACTACGACCAGGACTCGATGGCGGAGATCCTGGCCGACCTGACCCCGCTCAAGCAGAAGAGCGTGGACGCCACCGGCAAGGCCATGGCCAAGCTGGAGAACTCCTTCTGGGCGACGGCCAAGTGACCACCGCACCCCGTCCCGCACTGACGGAGACGGCCGCCGCCGGCCGGGGACCCGCTCCCCGGCCGGGCGGCGCGGCCGGCCCCGGAAGCGGCCGGCGCGTCCCGCGCCGCCGCACCTACGAGGCAGTCTCCGGTTACCTGTTCGTCGCCCCCGCCGTGATCCTCTTCGCGGTCATGGGCCTGTACACCGTGGGATACGGCTTCCTGCTGAGCTTCGCCCGCTGGAACGGCTTCGCGCCGCACTGGACCTGGGTGGGCGTGCAGAACTACAAGGACCTGCTCTGGCAGAACCCGGCCTACGCCCCGCGGCTGCACCACGCGGCCGTGCACACGCTGTACGTGATGATCGCCGTCCCGCTGCTGACCGTGCTGGTGTCCTTCCCGCTGGCGGTGCTGCTCAACTCGGCCAAGCGGATGCAGGGCGTGCTGCGCTCGGTCTACTTCGTGCCGTACGTGACCAGCGGCGTCGCGGTGTTCTTCGCCTGGCAGTACATCCTCCAGCCGGACGGCGCGGTCAACACCGTGCTCGGCAGCCTCGGCATGGGCTCGCTGTCCCAGCCGCAGGGCTGGCTCGGCAATCCGCACACCGCGCTGCCCACCATGATCGTGGTCACCGTGTGGGGCGCGGTGCCGGTGGCGATGCTGCTGTACCTGACCGGCCTGCAGGGCATCGACCGCAGTGTGCTGGAAGCCTCGCAGCTGGACGGCGCCGGATGGTGGCGTACCAATGTCTCGGTGGTGTGGCCGCTGGTGCGGCCGATCACCTCGATCGTGGTGCTGCTGAACCTGCGCGACTCGCTGCAGGGCTTCCAGACCTTCCTGGTGATGACCAACGGCGGCCCCGGCGACCACACCAACGTGCTCGGCCTTGAGGCCTACCGGCTGGCCTTCCTCAAGGACCTCGCGCCGACCCTCGGTCTGGCCAGTGCGCTCGGCTGGATCCTCTTCGCCGCCGCGCTGGTCATCGCGCTGATCAACCTGCGAGTCATGCGGAGCAAGACATGACAACGATTCCCTTCGCCTCCCGGCCCCCGCGCAGGCCCGGCCCGCCCGGCACCGGAGCGGTGCGCGCCCGCAGGATCAGCGCCCGGGTACTGGTCGGCGCGCTGCTCGCACTCTACGGCGTGATCAGCATCTACCCCTTCCTGTGGATGGTCTCGGCCGCCTTCAAGGACCAGGTCGAGGTGGTGCGCGGCGGCCATCTGATCCCGCACCACCCCACGTTCGACACGCTGGCCGACACCTGGAACCAGCTGCACTTCTTCCGCTACTTCATGAACAGCCTCGAAGTCTCCGCGCTGACCGTGGTGCTGACACTGGTGGTCTACGCGGCCGCCGGCTACGCCTTCGCGGTGCTGGACTTCCCCGGCCGCGGAGCGCTGCAGAAGCTCTTCGTGGCGCTGCTCTTCGTCCCCGGTGTCACGGTGATGCTGCCGATCGTGCTGCTGGAGGACAAGATGGGCATCCTGGGCACCCATATGGGCCTGGTGCTGCCTTTCGTCAACGGCGGGGCGCCGCTGTCGGTGCTGCTGATGACCGGTGCCTTCACCTCGGTGCCCAAGGAGCTGCGGGAGTCGGCGCGGGTGGACGGCGCAGGCGAATTCCACATCTTCACCCGCATCTACCTGCCGCTGACCCGGCCCGCGCTGATCACGGTGGCGCTGATCACCGCGATCCCGACCTGGAACGAGTACCTGCTGACCAGGGTGTCGCTGAACAACGAGAGCACCTACACCCTGCCGCTGGGCCTGCAGACGCTCGCGTCGGAGAACGTGCCGCACTACAACAACCTGATGGCCGGCGCGCTGATCGTGGTGGTGCCGGTGATCCTGCTCTTCCTGAGCCTGCAGCGCTACTTCGTCAACGGCCTGGTCGGGGCGGTGAAGGGCTGATGCGGATCCTCGTCACCGGGGCCGCCGGGCACATCGGCGGCCATGTCACCGACGAACTCCTCGCGGCCGGGCACCAATTGGTGCTGACCGACCTGGTGCCGGTCGGGGAACCGCGGGCCGAACGGGTGCACACCGGCGACCTCCAGGACCCGGACCTGGTGCGCAAGGCGATGGACGGCGCCGAGGCGGTGGTCCACCTCGGGGCGATCCCGCACCCCAACGTGGACGACCGCAGCGCGCTGTTCGCCGCCAACTGCCTCACCGCGCACCGGGTCTTCGACGAGGCGGGCGCGGCCGGGGTGCGCCGGGTGGTGGCCGCCTCCAGCATGGCGGCGGCCGGCCTCGCCTGGTCGCCGGTCCCGGTCTCACCGGCGTACGTACCGCTGGACGAGGCGCATCCGAGCCTGGTCCGCGACCCCTACGGGCTGTCCAAGGTGGTCCTTGAGGAGATCGCGGCGGCGGCGCACCGGCGCTGGGGCCTCGACGCGGTGTGCATGCGCTTCCCCTTCACCGGCACCGGCGACCGGCTCGGCCACTTCCTCGCCGCCTGCGCCGCCGACCCCGCCGCGCAGCGGCACGACCTGTGGGGCTGGCTGCACACCCTCGACGCGGCGCGGGCGATCCGGCTGGCGGTCGAGGGCGACAGCCGCGGCTCCCGGGTCGTCAACGTCACCGCGGCCGACACCACGTCCACCGTGCCGTCCGCGGAGCTGATGGCCGCCCACCACCCCGGGGTGCCCGTACCGCCCTCGGTCACCGGGCACGGCACCCTGTTCGACACGACCGCCTGCACCGATCTGCTGGGGTTCGTCCCCCGGCGCACCTGGCGGAACCCACCCCGGCAGAAAGAGCACATCAGTGCATGACGACCGGCACATCGTCCAAGAGCGGATCACCAAATTCCTGGCCCAGGTGGTCAGGCCCGCCCTCTACGGGGACACCGCGGACCTCGGCCTGGCCGTGTGGCACGTCCCCGGCGAGCCCGTCCCGGTGGCCGACGCCCTGAGCGCGGACTACTCCCCCATGGCGATCGGCGACACCTGGGGCGGCGCCTGGTCGACCAGCTGGCTCAAGGTCACCGGCCGCATCCCGCCGCAATGGGCGGGTCGGCGCGTCGAGGCGGTCTTCGACCTGGGCTTCGACCTGTCGATGGGTCCCGGCGGACAGGCCGAGGGCTTCGTGCACGACGGCGCCGGCTCCCCGCTCCAGGGTCTGCACCCGCACCACCGCAGTGTGCTGCTCGCCCAACCGGCGGCTGGCGGGGAGCCGGTGGACCTGCTGGTGGAGCTGGCCGCCAACCCGATGATCGAGGGCGCGAAGTCGGTCGGCACCCACTTCGGGTCCAGGGAGACCGCGGGCACCGCCCACCTGTACCGGCTGCGGGCCGCGCACATCGCGGTGCGCGAGAACGCGGTGTGGCACCTGCTGCACGACATGGAGGTGCTGGACGAGCTGATGCGGCAGCTGCCCGCGGACGGTTCGCGCCGGCACGAGATCCTGCGCGCACTGGCCCGCGCGATCGACGCGGTCGACGTCAAGGACGTGGCGGGCACCGCGCCCGCCGCCCGCGGCCTGCTCGCCGACGTCCTGTCCAGGCCCGCGTACGCCTCCGCGCACACCGTCACCGCGGTGGGCCACGCGCACATCGACTCGGCGTGGCTGTGGCCGATCCGGGAGACCGTGCGCAAGTGCGCGCGCACCTTCACCAATATGACGACGCTCGCCGAGGAGTATCCGGAGCTGGTCTTCGCCTGCTCCTCCGCGCAGCAGTACGCCTGGATCAAGGAGCGCCGCCCGGAGATCTTCGAGCGGATCAAGAAGGCCGTCACCGAGGGCAACTGGGCGCCGGTCGGCGGTATGTGGGTGGAGGCCGACGGCAACCTGCCCGGCGGTGAGGCGCTGGCCCGGCAGCTGATCCTCGGCCGGCGCTTCTTCGCCGAGGAGTTCGGCATCGCGCAGGAGGGGGTGTGGCTGCCGGACTCCTTCGGCTACACCGCCGCCTACCCGCAGCTGGCGAAGCTGGCCGGGGCGAGCTGGTTCCTCACCCAGAAGCTGTCGTGGAACGAGACCAACCGGCTGCCGCACCACACCTTCGACTGGGAGGGCATCGACGGCACCAGGATCTTCACCCACTTCCCGCCGGTCGACACCTACAACGCCAGCCTGACCGGCGCCGAACTGGCGCACGCGGAGAGCAACTTCGCCGACAAGGGCGCCGCGACCCGCTCGCTGGCCCCCTTCGGCTTCGGCGACGGCGGCGGCGGCCCCACCCGGGAGATGCTGGAGAAGGCCCGCAGGCTGCGCGACCTCGAAGGCTCCACCCGGGTCGAGGTCGGCGACCCCGCGGACTTCTTCGCTGCGGCCCGCGCCGAGTACGACCGGCTGCCGGTCTGGCGCGGCGAGCTGTACCTGGAGAACCACCGCGGTACGTACACCAGCCAGGCCCGCACCAAACGCGGCAACCGGCGGGCCGAGGCGCTGCTGCGGGAGGCCGAGCTGTGGTCGGTGGCCGCGGCACTGCGCGGCGGGACGCCCTACCCGTACGAGCGTCTGGAGTCGATCTGGCAGCGGGTGCTGCTGCACCAGTTCCACGACATCCTGCCGGGCTCCTCGATCGCCTGGGTGCACCAGGAGGCCGAGGCGGTGCACGCCGAGCTCCAGGCGGAGCTGGCCGAGGTGATCGGCACCGCGCTGGACGGCGGCGAGGGCCTGGCCTTCTTCAACGCCGGGCCCTACGCGCGCCGCGAGGTGACCGTACTGCCGGCCGGACCGGGGCCGCAGGAGGGCCAGCCGCTCTCCGACGGGCGGCGGGCCGTGCTGGTGGAGGCGCCGGCGCTGGGCACCGGCCGGGCCGTGGCCTGCGGGCTGCCGCCGGTCACCGCGAGCACCGAGGACGGCACGACCGTGCTGGACAACGGGGTGCTGCGGGTACGGATCGACGCCGACGGCCTGGTGCGCTCCGCCGTGGACCTGCGGGCCGGCCGGGAGGCCATCGCCCCCGGCACCGCGGGCAATCTGCTGCAACTGCACCCCGACGACCCGAACCTGTGGAGCGCCTGGAACATCGACGGCTACTACCGGGACACCGTCAGGGACCTCACCGAGGCGGTGTCGGTGGAGCTGACCGAGCCGGGGCCGCTGCTGGCCGCCGTCCGGGTGGAGCGGGCCTTCGGCGCCTCGCACCTGGTGCAGCATTTGGAGCTGACCGCGGGCAGCGACCGGCTGACGGTCAGGACCGATATCGACTGGCAGGAGCGCGACACCCTCCTCAAGGCCGCCTGGCCGGTCGATGTGCACGCCGACACCGAGAGCGCGGAGATCCAGTTCGGGCATGTGCGCCGCCCCACCCACGAGAACACCAGCTGGGACGCGGCCCGTTTCGAGCTGTGGGCGCACCGCTGGGTGCACATCGGCGAGCACGGCTGGGGCGCGGCGGTCGTCAACGACTCCACCTACGGCCACGATGTGTCCCGGCAGTCCCGCGACGACGGCGGCACCACGACCACCCTGCGCCTGTCGCTGCTGCGCTCCCCGCACAGCCCCGACCCGCAGGCCGACCGCGGCCGGCACCGGTTCAGCTACGCGCTGGTGGTCGGCGCCGACATCGGCGACGCCGTCGCGGCGGGCTACGCGCTCAACCTGCCGCTGCGTCCCGCGGGCGCCGCGCCGGCCGGCGGGGCCCCGCTGATCGGCGTGGACAACCCGGACATCACCGTGGAGACCGTCAAGCTCGCCGACGACCGGTCGGGCGACGTCGTGGTGCGGCTGTACGAGTCGCGCGGCGGTACGGCCCGCGGATCGCTGCGTACCGACTTCGCGGTGGCCGGCGCGGAGATCACCGATCTGCTGGAGAACCCGGTGGACCGGCTCGACGCGGACACCGGCGGCGCCTTCCCGCTCGCCCTGCGGCCCTTCCAGATCCTGACGCTCCGGCTGCGCCGGTCCTGACACCCGGCACGGCCGGTACCGCGCCGCCCCCGGCCCGCTCCGCGGCGGACGGGGGCGGCGGCGGCCCCCGCGCCTGCGCCCGTCGGGAAGCAGGCGGGCACCATCCGCACGACCCCTGACCCGCACGCCCCATCGTGATCCTCGGAGGTTGTCCGTGCCACCCAGACGTACGCGTATCAGGGCGCTGCTGCGCGCGCCCGCCCTGCTGCTGCTCACGGCCGTCGCGCTGCTGCTGCCAGCGTCGCTCCCGGCGTCGGCCGCCGCGCCCTCGCTCTATCCGCTCGGGGTCGGCGCCGACCTCGGCCCGCGGCCCTTCACCCTCGGGCTGACCGCCACCGCCGGGGACGACGCCGGCGGCCTGCGGACCGGGACGCAGGACGGTACGCCGTACTGGCGCACCGATGTCGCGGCCGGCACCGGCTATCTGGCGTTCGACCTCGACCAGGAGTACACCGGTGCGGTGACGGCCGATCAGCTGACCGTCGCCGTCACCTACCAGGACGCGGGCAGCGGCGCCCTGCGGCTGACCCGGGGCGCGGGCGAGGTGCTGGGCAGCGCCGCGCTCGGCGGCTCGGGGGCCTTCAAGACCGAGGCGTTCTCGATTCCCGCGGACTTCTCCGCGGGCCGCCAGCTGCGGATATCCGGCGTCCAGGGCGACGCCCCCGCCGACGTCACGGTCGCCGCGATCCGGGTGGCCGCGGGCCTGTCGGTGAACCTCGGCACCGCCGTCGACACGCACGGCGTCACCCCCAGGGCCGGCGACAACGACACCCACCTGGTCACCGGCGTGCAGGACGGCCGCGGTTACTGGGGCACCGACCGCGGCACCCCGGGCGCCGAGACCGGCTTCTTCTACATGAACGTGGACGACGGCACGCTTTACGACAACCACGACCCGGTCGCCGTCAGCATCGACTACTTCGACAGCGGCAACGGCTCGATCCAGCTCGAATACGACTCCCCGGGCGACACCATCCCGCAGATGTTCAAGCAGTCGCCGCTCTTCACCTACGGCGACTCGGGGACCTGGAGGACCCACACCTTCCTGCTGGACGACGCGATCCTCACCAACCGCTCCAACGGCTCGGACTTCCGGATCACCACCGGCGGCGGCGCCGGCGAACTCAAGGCCGCCCGGGTCTCGGTGACCGCGCTGCCGACCGCGCTCGACCCGACGACCGGCCTCAGGCAGCTGGTCGCGCAGGCCGACACCGCCTACGCGGCGGCCCGCGAGGGTACCCGCGACGGGCAGTACCCGGCGGGCGCCAAGGACACGCTCAAGCAGGCCGCCGACGCGGCCCGCGCCGTCGCGAACGGCACCGGTGTCACCGACGTGCAGGCGCGTACCGCCTTCCACGCGCTGGCCGCCGCGCTCGACGCCTTCCACGCCGCCGCGGTGAACACCGACCTGGCCCACACCGGCACCGCCACCGCCTCGTCCACCGCCGCCGGGTCGTCCCCGGCCGCGGCGATCGACGGCAACGGCGGCACCGCGTGGGTCAGCGGCGACGCAGGCAAGGGCGAGACCTTCACCGTGGACCTGGGCGCCGCCAAGCGCTTCACCGAGGTCCAGGCCAGCTGGACCGGCGCCTTCTCCGCCGACTACACCGTCCAGGTCTCCCGCGACGGCAGGCACTTCACCGACGCGGGCCGCACCGGCAGCACAGGACCCGGCGCGGTCTTCAGCACCGCCTTCCCCGCGACGACCGCCCGCTGGGTACGGCTGGCGGTCCACGGCTATTCCGCGGGCGCCACGAAGGTCGGCCTCGCCGAGCTGGAGATCCACGACCAGCGGGTCGTCACCGGGCACCCGAAGCTGGTCGCCACCCGCTACCCGGCCGACGGCCCGGTGGTCGCCGACTTCGACGTCCGCGACTACGGCGCCGACGCCACCGGGCGCAGGGACGCCACCGCCGCCGTGCAGTCCGCGCTGTACGACTGCCAGGACGCGGGCGGCGGCACGGTGTGGCTGGGCGCGGGCACCTACCGCGTCACCACCACCGTGGAGATCCCGGCCTTCTGCTCGCTGCGCGGCGACCGGCGCGACCCCGACCGCGGCAAGGGCGGCTACGGGACGCTGATCCGCGCGGACCTGCCGCCCGGCGCCGACGGCCCGGTGCTCTTCCGGGTCGGCGGCAGCGCCTCGGTCCAGGGCCTGACCACCTACTACCCGAACCAGAGCGCCACCCGCCCGGTGCCGTACAACTACACCTTCGAGATCCCCGGCCGGGCCTGGCAGGGCGACCAGAACTACATGATGTCCACGGTCGCGCATGTCACGATGCTCGACTCCTACAAGGGTGTCGGCGTCTCGACGCTGGCCAGCGACCGCGGTGAACCCGCCGTGCAGGGCCAGGTCCACGAGTCGGCGACGCTCTCCGACATCAAGGGCACGGTGCTGGCCGAGGGCGCCCGCGCCTACAACGGCGCCGACGTCGGCACCTGGCAGGACATGACCTTCTCCAACTCCTACTGGGCGCAGGCGCCGGCCGCCTTCCACCCGCCGAAGCGGGCCGTGCTCGACCGCTGGACCCGCGCCAACGGCACCGGATTCGTACTCGGCGACCTGGAGTGGGACCAGTTCTCCCGGATCACGCTGTCGGACTACCGCACCGGCATACAGGTGGTGAAGGGCCAGCGCGCGTCCTTCGTCGGCGCCTTCGTACAGACCAGGGTGCTGCGGACCGATGTCGCCCTCCAGGTGGACGACATCGACAGCCGCTGGGGCATGACGCTGGGCGACAGCACCCTCCAGGGCAGCACCGCCTCGGTGCGCAACGCCTCGGCCGGCTACGTGAAGGTCACCGGCACCACCCTGACCGGCCCCACCACCGGCACCGTGGTCGAACTCCCCGGCAGGGTGCCGTCCTACGACGGCCCGCCGAGCACACCGGCGCCCGAGCGGGCGGTCCTCTACGTCGCGAGCGCGGCACCGCACGGCATCGGCTACCAGCCGGCCGCCGACGCCACCGGGGCGATCCAGCAGGTCCTGGACCGGGCGGGCCGGCAGGGCGGCGGCCTGGTCTACCTGCCCGCGGGCTGGTACCGCGTGGCCGGCCATCTGCGGGTGCCCGCCGGGGTGGAGCTGCGCGGCGCCGCCGCCTCCCCGAACCGCGACCTGAGCGGCGCGAGCGCCGGCACCGTCCTGTTCGCGTACGAGGGCAGGAACGCGCCCGACGCCGACACGGCCACCGCCTTCGTCACCCTGGACGGCAACGGCGCAGGGGTGCGCGGGCTGCGGGTCTTCCACCCGGAGAACAACCCGGCCACCGGCTACGTCCCCTACCCCTACGACATCCGCGGCGCGGGCCGCGGCACCTACGTCGTCGACGTCGGCCTGACCAACGCCTGGAACGGCGTGGACCTGGCCGCGCACCGCAACGACGGCTTCGTCGTCCGCAAGCTCACCGGCGGCTTCCTCAACCGGGGCATCTCGGTGGGCCGCGGCGACGGCGGCTCGATCGAGGGCGTCCTGACCAACGGCAATTCGGTGAACCGGGTCGGCTTCGGCATCCCGGACTGGGGCCTGGACGGCGACGTCTTCCCGCAGACCATCGACGGCTGGACCCGCAAGCGCACCGACCTGGTGCACGTCGACGGCGCCCGCGGCCTGACGGTCCTCGACGTCTTCGGCTACGGCATGCACAACGGCCTGGTGGTCGACTCCGGTGACGTCCACGCCTTCAACCTGGGCACGGACAACCTCGGCGACGGCGGCCACACGGTCGCGGCGGGCGCGTCCGCCTCGGTCGAGGCGCTCAACGTGCTGCGCTACAACGGCACGACGTCGGCCGGTCCCGCGAAGCTGTACGGGATCATGGCGATCAACATGACGCAGCAGTCCGTGACGGCGGGCGCGGACCCGGCGACCGGCGGCAGCGTCCGTATCACCGGCAACGCCACCGAGCCCGGCCGCTACGAGAAGGGCGACACGGTGACCGCCACCGCGCTTCCGGCGCGCGGCTTCCGGCTGCTCGGCTGGACGCTGGACGGCGCCGACACCGGCGGCGCCGCGCCGACGCTCTCCGTGCCGGTGACGGCGGACCGTACGGTCGTCGCCAGATTCGGCCCGGCGTCGGCGGGCTGACCGGCCGAAGGACGGGGTGGCCGCCTGATTCAGGCGGCCACCCCGTCCTTCGTCATGACTGCGTCACCGGCAGCACATCGGGCGACAGCGCCGCCGCGCCCGCGCTCGCGCTGGTCGTCCTGCGCCGGTGGTGGCGGCGGCACAGCACCTCGTAGCCCACCTCGGCCGACAGGTCGTCGACGTCCCCGATCACCACCTGCGCGCCCTCCACGACCATCACCCCGCCGACGGTGCGGGCGTTGTGAGTGGCCCGCGCACCGCACCAGCACAGCGCCTCGACCTGGAGCGCCTCGACGCGGTCGGCGAGTTCGATCAGCCGCTGGGAGCCGGGGAAGAGCCGGGTGCGGAAGTCGGTGGTGATACCGAACGCGTAGACGTCCAGGTCGAGATCGTCCACCGCGCGGGCCAACTGGTCGATCTGGTCGGGCGCCAGGAACTGCGCCTCGTCCACGACCGCGTAGTCCACCCGGCCGCCGCGGCTTATCAGCCCGACCAGATGACCGTAGAGGTCCATGCCGTCGGTGACCTCGACCGCGTCGGTGACCAGGCCGAGCCGGGACGACAGCTTGCCCTCGCCCGCCCGGTCATCCCGGGTGAAGATCACCGCCTGCAGGCCGCGGGAGGTGCGGTTGTGGACGATCTGCAGGGCGAGCGTGCTCTTGCCGCAGTCCATCGTTCCGGAGAAGAAGACCAGCTCGGGCATGGGTGGGACGGCGGCCTTTCGATGGGGGACGTGGGGGGACGACGACGGTCAGGAGCGTACTTCGAGCAGCGGCACGAGTTGTTCGACGGAGGTCATCGAGCCGTGCAGCCCGGTCATCCGGGACTCCCCCGGCTCGGTGCGGGTGGCCACGATCGCGATGTCGTCGCTCGCTGCGGCGACGACGTCGCCGATCCTGGCGAGCACCCGCGGCTCCGGGTCGGGCCCGAACCAGCCCGCGGCGACCGCCTCGTCCCGGGTCGCCACCCACATGCGGTCCCCCAGCACCTCGCTCCACACCGCGTGCACGTCGGCCGCGGCGCCGGGCACCGCGTAGACATGCCGGGCCCGGCCCTCGCCGCCGAGCACCGCGACGCCGGCCCGCAGCTCCCAGTCCTCGTCGAAGTCGATCCGCGAGTCCTCGTCGAAGGGGATGTCGATCATGCCGTGGTCGGCGGTGACATAGAGCACCGAGCGCGGCGGCAGCTGCTCGGCCAGCCGCTGCGCCAGCCGGTCCACCATCATCAGCTGCCCGCGCCACGCGTCGGAGTCCACACCGTGCCGGTGGCCCATGGCGTCCAGCTCGCTGTAGTACGTGTAGACCAGCGTCCGGTCCGCCGCGCCGAGCCGGTCCGCGGCCAGGTCGATGCGCTCCTCGCCGGTCAGCCGCCCGTGGAAGACGCCGCCGGACAGCGCCACCTTGGTCAGCGGGGTGTTCTGGAAGGCCGGCGAGGACACCTGGCAGGTCGCGATCCCGGCGGCGTCCGCCAGCTGGAAGACCGTGGGGTGCGGCTGCCAGGCCGCGGGCGACGTCCAGGGCTGCCAGCGCAGCTGGTTCATCAGCGCGCCGGTGTCCGGGTTGAGCGTGGTGTAGCCGGCCAGCCCGTGCGCGCCGGGCGGCAGCCCGGTGCCGACCGAGGCCAGCGAGGTCGCGGTCGTCGCGGGGAATCCCGCGGTCAGCGGACGGCCGGTGCCGCCCGTCGACGTGGGCAGCAGCGAGCACAGATAGGGCGCCTCCTGCGGGTGCCGCCCGATCAGCTCCCAGCCGAGGCTGTCGACCAGGAAGACGCACACCCGGTCGGCGGGGACCAGGTCGAGCCCGGTCGCGGGCATGCCGGGGATGCCGAAGGACGCCACCGCGGCGGGGATCACATCGCACAGCGCGGCGGTGCCGTAGCCGGGCACGGGAGCGGTGCTCAGGTCGAGCGGCACCGGGTCGGCGCCGCCGTGGAACGGATGGCCCATCAGTCGACGGCCGCGGTCGCCTCGGAGAGCGCCTGCGCGAAGGCCAGGGTCTGCCGTACGGTGTCGGGCCCGTCGCCCGCCTCGCTCACCCGCAGCGACAGGTCGTCGGCGGTGGACGAGCCGGTGTAGCCGTGGTCGGCCTCGCAGTTCGGGTCGCCGCAGGCGGCCGGCTCCAGGTCGAGCCGCGAGACGGCGCCCCAGCCGATCGTCAGCACGACCTCGCGGGGCAGCGTGCCCGGTTTGTACGACTCCGGGTTCGCCACGACCCGGCTCACCACGACCGAGGAGATCCGGCCGATCTTCACCGACTCGGTCGACGTCGTGGCGTACGGCGTCGGCGAGGTGTCGTCGGCGGCCTGCTCGTCGGTGTGGCTGACGATGAAGCGGCCCTCGGTCAGTACCAGCACGGTGACGTGCCGGCGCACCTCGTTCGCGTCGAACGTCGTCTCCTGGTGCACCAGATACGACGCGACCGGTTCCTGCCCGACCGCGGCCTCCACGGCCTCCGACACGAGCGTCGGGTAGTAGCCACTGCGTTCGATCGCCGTCCGCAGGCCCTGCGTCGTGGTGCCGGTCTTCGCCATGCGCCCATCCTAATCGCGTCCCCGCCAACCCCCTGCGGGGTGCACACGCGGAACCCCCCCTCACCCCCGTGCGGAGGTGCGCGCCGTTTGCGGTGGGCGCCGCTGTCTCTGGGTGAGTGCTACGTGCGGTGGCCTTCCACCCGCTGCCCCGGTGGGGGCTGAGCGCGCAGTTCCCCGCGCGCCCGGGGGGCGACGCCTGCCGCGGGG